>NZ_DEYV01000010.1:631696-705231 GCF_002364655.1 Pseudomonas sp. UBA3149 | reverse complement strand
GATGGGTTTGCCCTGGAACTCATGGTCCGGGATGCCCTGGTTCTTCATCCAGCTGCGATACATGAAGCCGTTCTTGTCGGCATTGCCAAACCACTGGGCCGAGCGCAGGGTGGTCTTTTTTGTGGACATGATGGATGTCTCTTATCTATGGGATAGGCCGGGTCACAGGCAAAAGCGACCCCATCGGCACGTGTCAGCACGCGTGCCGTGGGGTCTCCATTAGGTATCAGCGCTGCTTGAAGCGGTCGATTACAACGGCCAGCAGCAGAATCGTTCCACGGATGACGTATTGGTAGAACGTGTCGATATTTTTGAGGTTCATGGCGTTCTCGATCACTGCCAGGATCAGCACGCCAGCAATGACGTGACGAATCATGCCGATACCACCGGCCAGCGACACCCCTCCCAACACACATGCCGAGATCACGGTCAGCTCGAACCCCTGCCCTATCATCGGCTGGCCGGAGGTCATACGCGACGCCAGAACCACGCCCGCTAACGCACCGATCACACCCTGCATGGCAAAGATGATGATCTTGGTACGATCAACGTGTACACCTGCCAGCAAGGCGGCTTCTTCGTTACCACCGATAGCCAGCGTGTTGCGTCCAAACGTGGTGTAGTTGAGCAGCCAGCCAAAGAACAGGATGCATACCAGTGTGATCAGAATCGGCACCGGAACACCAAACATCTGACCATTACCAAAGATAAAGAACTTCTCCTCCATTACGCCTACGGCCTTGCCGTTGGAAAAGATGTAACCCAGTCCGCGCACAATCTGCATGGTCGCCAAGGTTGTGATCAAGGCATTGATCTTGAGTTTGGCAATGACCAGCCCATTGATGAGTCCTACGCACAACCCCATTGCCAGTGCAGCGGTTACCCCTAGCGCCACGCTATTGAATTCACGCATTACTACCGCTGCGACGACGCCCGCACAGGCAATGACCGAGCCTACAGACAGGTCAAAATGCCCAGATGCCAGACAGAACAACATGGTGCAGGCGACGATCCCCGTTGTGGAGATTGCCAGCCCTAGCCCTCGCATGTTGAGCGGCGAAAGAAAGTTATCGATAAACAAGGTACAGAGAACAAAGATCGCCAGGGCCGCCAGCATCATCGCCCAGTCATCAATAAAACGGCGAGTATCAAAGCTACGGCGCGGTGCCGCCAAGGCGTTGTTTTGCGTGGACATGGAACACCTCAATTGTTTTTGTATTTCGAAGCCTTCAAGGCAACGCAGGCTTGTTACATATCAGGCGCGTGTACGGGGCAATGCGAGCTCCAGCAAACGCTCTTCGGTCGCCTCGGCACGTGCCAGCTCACCCGTTACAGCTCCTTCACTCATGACCATGATGCGGTCCGCAACCCCCATGACTTCCATGAGATCGCTCGACACCACAATCACTGCAATGCCTTTGGCCGCCAGCGAGTGAATGATCTGGTAGATTTCGGATTTCGCACCGATATCGATGCCGCGTGTAGGTTCGTCCAGCAGCAACACCTTCATGGGCATGGACAGCCAGCGCCCCAGGATGGCCTTCTGCTGGTTACCGCCCGAAAGGTTCTTGATCTTTTGGTAAGGCGTAGGTGTTTTTACATTCAATGCGCGGATCTGCTTTTCAGCGTTTTCCTTTTCCCAGCGGCTTTGAAGCAGACAGCTCCAGGTTGCATGCCGCGGACGTGCGCTGATATTGATGTTTTCGGCCACGCTGCCCAGCGGAACGATGCCTTCTTTCTTACGATCCTCGGGACAGAGCAGGATGCCAGCAGCAATGGCATCACGTGGGTTGCGAAGCGTCAGCGCCTCGCCCTTGAGCTTGAGCACGCCCGCACTGTGCCGTTCAAGACCTGATAGCAGGCGGAGCAACTCGGTACGCCCTGCTCCAACCAGCCCGAAGAGCCCAAGGATTTCACCCTGGCAAACCTCAAAGCTGACTGGCTGCTGCAGACCACGCCCCATTAGGCCGGATACGTTCAAACAACCTTCGCCCTTTTCACGGGGACGATAGTCATAGATATCGTCCAGACTACGTCCTACCATGCAGGTGATCAGCTGATCCGGCGTGGTTTCACTCATGCGCTCGAATGTGCGCACATGACGTCCATCCTTGAAGATCGTGACGGCATCGCAGATATGGAAGACTTCTTCCATTCGGTGCGAAACATAAAGAATGACTTTTCCCTCATCGCGCAAACGCGCAATGATTGCCATCAGCCGCTCGGTTTCACGGGCAGACAGGCTGCTGGTGGGCTCATCGAATGCAATTACATGGGCGCCACGAGACAAGGACTTGGCAATTTCCACCAACTGCCGTTGCCCCAGGGACAGACGCCCGACGCGCGTATTCGGATCGATTTCCTCCGCTAGGCCTTTCAGCAATTGCAGAGCCTGTTGACGAAGACGCCCACGGTTAACAATGCCGTAGCGGGCCGGCAAGTGACCCAGAAACAGGTTCTCAGCCACAGTCATTTCCGGAACGAGTTGAAGTTCCTGGTGAATCACGGCTACGCCATTACGGATACTGTCCGCCGTGTTCTTGAAGACCATATCACGATCACCAATGCGCAGATGACCGCTACTGGGCTGGTAATAGCCACCCAGAATCTTGAGCAATGTTGACTTGCCTGCACCGTTTTCCCCCATCAGGGCATGTACGGAGCCGGGGCGAGCCGTGAAGTTGATGTCGGACAGCGCCTTGACGCCAGGAAACGTCTTACCAATGCCCTGGAACGCAAGGCTTTCGCCCTGCACCGACTGCTGTAATGCTTCCATATCACCTCCTAAAGCGACGCCATACAGGCGTCGCAAGGTTGCAAGGAGTCCGTCAGGCGGACCGGATAATGCAGGAGACGGTTATTTCCAGAGCCCGATCTTTTCGAGTTCCTGTTGGAAGTTTTCGCGTGTGATCAGCGTAACCTTGTCCATGGCGGTGTACTTGGGCGGCTCTTTGCCGGTAGTCACCCATTCGTACATCATGGTGGCGGTCTGGTAGCCCTCTTCGTGTGGGCTGGGAAGCATCGAGCCGAAGAATCCGCTGTTGGGCTTTTTCAACTCACCGATAGCATCTGTACCGTTGATGCCGATTCCGATCACGTTTTCAGCACTGAAACCGGCACTTTCAGTCGCTCTCACACCACCCAGCACTGTGTTGTCATTCATACCACCTACGATCAGGTGCTTGGCGCTACCCGGTAGCTTGACGAGTGCGGAGCTGGTGGCATCCATGCTGCCGGGGACATCCAGCGTCTTTTGCGGAGCATAAATGATGTGGTCCTCTGGCAGACCGGCGTCACGCAACGCCTTTACAGAGCCGTCGGTACGCTGCTTTCCGGTATCTAGCTCATTGAAGGTGTTGATGACCGCGTAAGTTTCATCCCACTTCCAGTTGCGCTTCTTGGCTTCAGCGGCCATTGCCTCGCCCTGTTGACGCCCTACATCAAAAGCGGCCATGCCCAGGTAAGGCACGTCTTCCATGAACTTTCCATCGGAGCCGACAAAGCGATCATCCACGGCCATGACTTTCAAGCCATTGATCTTGGACTTGGCCACGATGGCTGGGCCGAGGGAAACATCAGGCGGACAAATGACAAAGCCTTTAGCACCGTTAGCCGCCAGGCTATCGATAGCGGAAAGCGTTTTTTCACCATCAGGTACAGCAATCTTGAGGAGGGTAAAGCCTTTGTCTTTCGCAGCTTTTTCTGCAAAAGCCCATTCGGTTTGGAACCAAGGCTCTTCAGGTTGCTTGACGAGAAAACCGATCTTTACTTCTTCGGCATGGGCGACCGAAGCCGCAGATAACGAAAGGCCCAGCGCACCAGCTGCCAAGGCAGATTTCACCAGGGAAGAAATCCCACGGCCACGAAACATAGCTACCTCCTTATTTTTATTGAATAGCTAGCGTGTACTGCAACAAATTGTGCTGACACCTGACTGATATAATAAGACAGGCCAGGTGAAACAGTCATATCATAATATGATTGGACTCGACCGACTGCAACTCTTCCTTGAGCAATCAAAAAAAGAGAAGCGCTGGATCACAAATCGAGTCGCTTAACGTCAACCCATGAAGCGATGGCACGGCATCCCGGCCACATCCACACGCGCATAAAGCACAGAACCATCCAGAGGCTGATCACCTGCCGCACTCGTGACATAGAGCGTCTTGAGGTCGTGTCCGCCAAACACACAACTGGTGGGCCGGGACACCGGTAGCTCTATAATCGTGTCGACACAACCGTCTGGAGCAAATCGAATCAGACAGTGGCCATCCCAGCGCGCATTCCAGACATATCCCTGCGAATCCATGGCAGACCCATCCGGATGACCACGCTCATGGGCCTGCGCCCAAACTGTTCTTTCGCCAAGCCCCTTGGCACCAATAGTATGACGGTAGATCACGCTTTCCAGCGTATCGGCGGTGTAAACGCAATCCCCCTCTGTACTCCAGAGTAGCGTGTTGGCAATGCCGATATCGCTGGCCAGACGAGTGACCCTCGCATCAGGACCGATATGAAACAATCCACCTGAACGACGGGTGATCGGCAGGTCTTCGCCCTGCTCACCTATATTGTTCTGCATGCTGCCTAACCACAGATTCCCTGCCGCGTCGCAGCGCGCCTCATTGGCACGGTTCCCCTCAATAGGATCCGGTACGCAGAACAGTGAAAGTGAAGGTGCATGCGGTGGTGACTCCAGATCCAGGCGGTGAACACCACTGACCATGGTCAGCAACGCATCTCCGCGTATCGTGGGAATAAAGGCCGAAACAGGCTCGGTCACCTGCCATTCAGAGTAATGCCCCCCCTCCAGTCGACAGGCTTTCTTACCTACGATATCCACCCAGTACAACGCCTGGGTGAGCTCATCCCAAAAAGGACCTTCCGCTAATTTAAAGCGATGGGATATAACCGGTTGCCACTCCATAAAGCATCCTTATTTGTAGTTATGAATGCACAGCTCACGCTAACTACTAGCCTGAGCATATTTAGAAATCGTGACAGCAGCCTTGTCGATCAACGTCATGCATGCCCAAACGCCCCAAGAGGAATCTCGCGCAGCAATGGCATCCGCCAGCTCCTTGTGCAAGGGCAGTGTTCGTTGCAACTCTGAAGGATCGACAGACGAAATCTGAAAGGAAACGGCAAGCAAGGCGCCTAGCGCGGGCACCATTTGCTCGATGAACTGGTTGTGACTGGCCGCCAGGACGCACTCATGGAAGTGCTGGTCGGCACTGTTGTAATCTCCACCTGAAAGCGAAGCTTCCAACGCTGTATAGGCTGCCTGGACGCGCCTGATCTGCTCAGGTGTTGCACGCTCGCAAGCCCAGCGCACAGCCACTGGCTCAATAGCACGCCGTAAATCAAGCAGATCCTTGACGAAATTCTCGGGCAAGCCGCCACGACTCAACCATGCCACCACCTGGGGATCGAAGAGATTCCACCGATTTAGAGGTAATACACGGCTTCCCACCTTGGGGCCCACCTCGATCATGCCCTTGGCGACCAGTGTCTTGATGGCCTCCCGCACGACCGTTCGACTGACACCCAACTCCTCACCAAGATCCGCCTCGACTTTCAGCGCATCCCCAGGCTTGAATTGCCCGGAAGCGATCAAGCTACCCAGTTTATCTACGGCTGATGCGTGAAAATTATTCGACATTCAGACCTCGCCCTCGCCTGCTCTGACCTACAAGCATCTTAACGACTGTTGAAGGCCGTTGCTCGATCAGCGCAAAGACGTATTGTTATTGATAGAAAGCGCTCTAATCATCATATGATTAGACGAGGCAACTGAAAAGAAAAATAAGGAGGGCGGTTATTGCGCACAGCTGTGCAGCTGCCAATCAGCCGCACAGATGCTAGAGAAAACTATCAGACGTTAAGACGGAACCACACCCCGCCCCATTGCTCTGCTTCGCATTTAGCTTCCTGCTCGTTGTTGAACTCCGAAATGATTCCTCCATGTGCATAAACCACAGCCCATGCCTCCTGCACAGTTTTCTGAATGATAGATACGAATGAAACAGGCTCTTCTGGGGATACTGATGTCTGGATGCTTTCCATTTTTTGCTCATCCTTTGAATTTTATTATTGCAGCCCTTTCCTCATCCTTTTGTAGAAAGGACTACTGGATGCACGCTGAACAATATTCTTTGACAAGCAGGTCAGAACAACACATACAGACAAGCGCTGCAGTACAACTAGGACCTACGTCACGCTGTAGAAATGAAATACGTTAATTAATTCAATCTTAAGCGTGAAAAATTGTGACAGACAGACGAGCGGTAGCAAAGTGCCTTCATGGCAAAAGACTATTGCTAAACGCGAGAATATCTGCCCGTAAGAGCAGCAAATTCGAGAAGTTGATTAGAGAGTCAAGCTGAACGCTTTAAGAATGGAGGTGGCCCCACCAGCCACACCCCGGCACACGATGTCACCGCTACGGCTGCTTCCTTCCGGACCTGACCGGGTTCACGGCTGATCGTTGCGGGGGGACCGGCAGGACCACCATAACGAACGTCACCAACAGGTGAGGCGCATCATTCTACTCACTTGAGCAGAAGTTACAAGCTTTTCAGTCATTTAGCGGATAATTAATAAGATGGCGCCTTCTGGATGGAGGGCGCCGTCTTATTTTCAGCTCACCTCGAAGCTGGCCAGACGATCAAGCAGAGCCTGCTCATCCAGTACCGTAACACCTAGCTCGGTTGCCTTGGTCAGCTTTGATCCAGCGCCCGGACCTGCTACGACACATGTGGTTTTGGCAGATACCGATCCGGAAACCTTAGCGCCAAGCGCCTCGAGCTTTTCCTTGGCTACATCTCGACTCATCGCCTCTAGCGTTCCTGTCAGCACCCACGTCTGACCTGCTAGCGGCAACCCTTCCACTTGTGTCCTTTCGCTTTCCCAATGCATGCCAAATTCGCGCAGCTGTACCTCAATCATTCGCGCGCGCTCTGCATGTTCAGCCTGACTGAAGAAATCGCGCACGGCATTCTTGGCTCTTTCGTTCAAGCCCTTCATGGCGCTCAGATCCAGCCAGTCGGCAGTAATCAACGCTTCCAGCGTCTTGAAGTGACCGGCGAGATTTTTAGCGCCGGTTGCCGCTACATAAGGAATACCCAGCTTCTCGATGAAATCGGCAAACGTGGCGTAGCCAGCGAACTCAGGATGAAGCTCACCCTCCTCCTGAACCTGCACGCCATTACGCAACAAATCACCAATGACATTCTGGTTGTGCTCTTCCTCGAAGAAGTTATGGATCTCGTACGCGACCTCATAACCAATATCGGGTAAGTAGATCAGCACTTCCGGCAAGGCCCGCTGAATACGCTCCAGACTCCCGAACGTACGTGCCAGCAGCTTGGCAGTTTCCTCGCCGACATCGGGGATGCCCAAGGCAAAAATGAAACGTGCCAGCACAGGCGTTCGGCTGTTCGCGATAGCGCTGAGCAGGTTTCTGGTCGAGATTTCCGCAAACCCCTCCAGCTGGATGACCTGCTCAAAGGTCAACGCATACAGATCAGCTGGTGACTTGACCATACCCCGGTCTACCAGCTGCTCGATAATCTTGTCGCCCAGCCCATCGATTTCCATCGCACGGCGTGACGCAAAATGAATGATGGACTGCTTGAGCTGCGCCTGACAGACCAGGCGACCTACGCAGCGATAGACAGCGCCCACGCTGACCGATTCTCGTCCCTTGCCTCGCTTGACGAGCTGTGTCCGCTCCACTTCCGAGCCGCAGACGGGACAATGGGTCGGCACTGCTACAGGCCGAGCATCTGCCGGACGACGCTCAAGCACCACCTGCATGACCTGAGGAATAACATCGCCTGCACGGCGAATGATGACAGTATCGCCAATCATCACGCCCAGCCTTTCGACCTCATCCATATTGTGCAGGGTTGCATTGGTGACCGTAACGCCGCCCACTTGAACCGGCTTGAGACGAGCAACAGGCGTGATGGCGCCCGTACGGCCCACCTGAAACTCGACGTTGGTAAGCTCCGTCAGCTCCTCACGGGCTGGAAACTTGTGGGCAATCGCCCAGCGCGGCTCTCTGGCCCGGAAGCCCAGCTCCTTCTGCCAGTCGATACGGTTAACCTTGAAGACGACGCCATCGATTTCATAAGCGAGCCCATCACGTCGCTCGCCAATATCATGGTAGTAATCACGGCACGCCTGAGCACCTTTGGCCAGCTTCAGCTCCTTGCTGATTGGAATGCCCCACTTGCGAACCGACTGCAAGATCTCGTATTGAGTATTTGGCAGCGTTCCGCCCTCTACCCGCCCGTAGCCGTAACAGCAGAATTCGAGCGGGCGCTTGGCAGTAATACTGGAGTCGAGCTGGCGCAAACTGCCCGCGGCGGCATTACGTGGGTTCGCAAAGGTCTTTCCACCAGCCTCCATGGCGCGCTCATTCAAGGCTTCGAAACCGGCCTTGGACATAAAGACTTCGCCCCGCACCTCGAGCACCTCCGGCCAACCACTGCCCTGCAGCTTGAGCGGGACGTTGCGGATAGTACGCACGTTGGCGGTGATGTCCTCGCCTGTCGTGCCGTCACCACGGGTCGCCCCGCGAACAAGCACGCCCCGCTCATACAACAGGCTTACCGCCAGGCCGTCGAGCTTGGGCTCACAGGTGTATTCAATTTCTGCCGTCCGGCTGAAAAGATTGTTACCGTTATGACTGCCAAGCTCATCAGCCAGCCCGTCCCGTACGCGGCGATCAAATTCGAGCAAATCCTTTTCTTCAAAGGCATTCCCCAAACTTAGCATGGGGACTTCATGGCGAATCGTCCCGAAAGCCGACAGGGCGGAGCCACTCACCCGCTGCGTGGGAGAGTCAGGCGTAATCAGCTCAGGGTGCTCGGCCTCAAGCACCTTGAGCTCACGAAACAGCCGATCGTATTCGGCATCCGGAACACTGGGTTCATCCAGAACATAGTAACGGTAATTATGCGCATCGATTTCGCTGCGCAAAGAAGCGATCCGCTCGGCGGCATCTTGGGCTTGGGTCATGCTGTTCTCTCTCTAGCACCAAGGCTGGACGTCATGTCCAGCAACAGGCAGAAACAAAAAGAGCAGCATAAGCTGCTCTTTAATCGACTCTGAAATCGGCTCAGCGTTTCTGAGTCAGGCTCTTGCGTTCGAAGTCGATGATACGCTGGCGGTAGTGCTCGATGGTCTGTGCCGTCATGACGCTACGCTGCTCGTCCTTCAATTCGCCGTTAAGCTCGGAGGCCAGCTTGCGAGCGGCAGCCACCATCACTTCAAACGCCTGCTTGGGATGCCGCGGGCCTGGAAGGCCTAAAAAGAAGCTTACGGCCGGCGTGCGGAAGCTATCGATGTTGTCCAGATCAAACGTACCTGGCCGTACGGCATTGGCCATGGAGAAAAGCACTTCGCCGTTGCCGGACATACTCTCGTGACGATGGAAGATATCCATGTCACCGAAGCGCAGGCCACTTTCCAGAATATTCTGCAACAGAGCCGGACCGCGAAAGCCGTTCTCATCACGTGAAATCACGTTGATGACCAACACCTCTTCTACGGGCGGCAGCTCCTTGCGCTCTTTGCGCGGCTCTTCCATCGCAGACAGGTCCGGCTCGGCATCGACGATGTCCTTGCGGGCCTTGCCTTTGCTACGAGCCGGTGCCTCATCGTCATCCGCCAGGGCACTGAACTGGGGCTCGGCGCCACCCAGCTCCAGCTCTTCCGCAACAGGCTCTTCGCGGCGCTTGCGAGCAACACGACTTGGGCGAGGCGCTTCTTCCTCGCTATCAAAAGACGGCTCCTTATGTTCGACCACACGAGACGGCCCTAGTAGTTCTGAACTACCGCCCTCATCGGACTGGCCGGAGAGATTGTTGTCCAGGCGAAACTTGAGTTTCCCTTTCCCGCTCATCCGTCGCCAGCCATCGAAAAGTATGCCGGCGATTACGATAATGCCGATGATGATCAGCCATTCGCGCAGACCGATATCCATGTAAGACGCATACCTCTGTCAAAAATCAACTTCGCGCTCGCCATTTGCCCATGCATAGCAAAATGCCAAACGCCCAAAAACGGGCATAAACTAGCACGCCCGCCACCAACTTTACACCGTCTGTCGTATCAAGCTTCAGCCAAAGCAACAGCTTCTTCGACATCGACGGCCACCAAACGCGAACAGCCCGGTTCGTGCATCGTCACGCCCATCAGCTGATCGGCCATTTCCATGGCGATCTTGTTGTGTGTGATATAGATGAACTGCACTTTTTCGGACATTTCCTTCACCAGCCGCGCGTAGCGGCCAACGTTGGCATCGTCCAGAGGCGCATCCACTTCGTCAAGCATGCAGAATGGCGCTGGATTGAGCTGAAAAATCGCAAAAACCAACGCGATTGCCGTCAATGCCTTCTCACCACCCGACAAAAGATGAATCGTGCTGTTCTTCTTGCCCGGCGGACGCGCCATGATCGCAACCCCGGTATCGAGTAAATCTTCTCCCGTAAGTTCCAGATAGGCGTGTCCGCCGCCAAAAACTTTTGGAAACAAGGCCTGAAGGCCATTATTGATCTGATCGAATGTTTCCTTGAAACGATTGCGCGTTTCACGGTCGATCTTACGAATCACGTTTTCGAGCGTTTCCAAGGCCTCAACAAGATCATCGTTTTGCGCATCCAGGTAGCGCTTGCGCTCGGATTGCTGCTGATACTCCTCGATGGCTGCCAAGTTAATGGCACCCAGGCGTTGAATACGCGCATTCAGCGCCTCCAACTGGGCCTCCCATGCCGATTCGGTGGCATCCTCAGGCAATGTAGCCACTACGGTCTGCAGGTCATACCCCTCTTCATGCAGCTGCTCCTGAAGGGTTTTACGGCGCACGGACAGCCCCTGCCACTCAAGCCGCTGCTGCTCCACCTGACTGCGCACCACCTGCGCCTGCTGCTCGGCCTGGGTACGGCGGCGCTCGGACTCACGCAGCTCACGATCCGCCTCCTCCAGAGCCATGCGCGCGCATCGCAGCTCCTCATCGACACTCATGCGGCGCTCAAGCAATTCTTCGAGTTTCAACCTGAGCTCCTCAATCGGTGCAGAGCCCTCTTCCAGGTTGAGACTAAGCTGCTCACGTCGCTCGTCGAGCCGAGCCGCCTGCAGCAGCAGACGCTCTAGTGCCTGCTGTGTAGAGTCATGCTGGGCTTTGAGCGACCCCAGCCTTACAGCCAGCTGATGAGCCTGCTCCTTATGCTGCCTCGCCTCCTGACGAGCCCGATCCAGCCGCTCGCGTAGCGTCTCGCGCTGAGCGATCAACAGGTCGCGACGCTCGGTATCGGCAGCCATAGCATCCAATGCATCCTGAAGGCTCAGTCGTGCCTCACCAATCTGCTCGGTCTCGATAGCGCGTTGCTCTGCCATTTCAACCCGCTCTTCTTCAAGCCGCTTTCGGCGCAGTCCAAGCTGCTCGGCCTTGACCTGCCGTGCCGACAGCTGAGCCCTGACTTCACCCTGGCGGCGGCTCTCTTCCTGAGATCGACGGCGGACCGTTTCGCGGTTGCGCTCCAGTTCTGCCAACTGCTCCTGCGCCTGCTCAAACGCCTTCTGCCCCTCACTCAGTCGGTGTTCCAGCTGAGCACGCTCAGCGTGTAAACGCTCAAGCTCCTGGCCGCGCACCAGCACACCGCTTTCCGCCTCGCTGGAGCGTTGTATTCGCAAGAAGTGACGGGATACCCAATACCCGTCTCGACTGACAAGGCTCTGCCCGTCAGCAAGCCTCTGCCGCTGCGCCAGTGCGTCCTCAAGGGTCTCCACTGGAAATACATTGCCCAGCCAGGGCGACAGATCATGTGGGGCTTCGACTTTATCCAACAAGCTCCCTGGCGTTGCAGGCGCTACATGCCCAGGTGTTACCAGGCGCAGCTCGCCCTGCTCGAATGCAGCCAGGTCGAGACCGGAAAGATCATCCAGGCAAACCGCCTGCAAATCAGCGCCCAACACCGTTTCAACGGCTCTTTCCCAGCCTGACTCAACCCGAACACCCTCGGCCAGGCGGCTACGCTCATGCAGATCATGCAGGCGCATCCAGTCATCTGCCCCTTTTCCAGGATCGAGCGCAGCCTGCTGCAAGGCCTCCAGGGAGACAATACGTCCCTCCAGACGCTGTAACTCACCTTGCGTTGCGGCCTGCTGGGCAGTCACGACCTGTAGCTGCTCTCGACTGATAGCCAGCTGCTCGGTGACCTCTGTTTCTTCCTGGGCGAGGTCCTCGAGAATCAACTCGATTCCAGCTAGCTCTTCGCTGAGCTCGAGCAACGCCGCGTCTTCAGGATCCGCCGCCAGTTGCGTCAGCTCATCGCGCAGTCGTCGCTCGCGCTCCATGAGCCGTTCCAGGCTTTGTTCCCAGTGACGAATACGGGACTGTTGAATATCGGCCTCACGTTGAGGCGCTGCACTGTGCTGGTTGAAGCTGTCCCACTGCTGCTGCCACGCTTGCATGGCCTGCTCGGACGCCTCCAGCGCCAGGGCAGATTCTTCAGCAGAAGCTGCGCTCATTTCCTGCTCGGGCTCCAGCATGGCCAGCTCTTCGGCCAGGGTAGCAAGAAGCGCCTGGTCATTACCCAGATGTGCGGCGGTTTCTTCCCGAGAGCGCTCGGCTTCACGCAAATCATCCTGCAGCTGACGCAAGCGCTGCTGGCCGTGCTGAATGCTCTGCTCGACCCGCGCAATGTCTCCACCAACCGAATAGAAGCGCCCCTGCACCTGATTGAACCGCTCGGACAAATCATGATGGCTGTCTCGCAGTCGCTCAATACTGGCATCAGCACTGCGCTGCTCAGCAACCAACGCTTCGAGCGCTACCTCCTGATTGCCAATGACGCGCTCACGCTGCTGCACCAGCTCATCCAGATCGCGCCAACGAAGTGCTCCCAGTTGGGCACGAAGCTGACGCTCTTCCGCCTTGTACTCCTGATATTTCTCGGCAGCCTGCGCCTGTCGGTGCAACCGTTCGAGTTGCCGTTCAAGCTCTTCACGCAGGTCCGTCAGGCGTGCCAGGTTTTCCTGGGTACGGCGAATACGGCTTTCCGTTTCACGACGGCGCTCCTTGTACTTGGAGATTCCCGCCGCTTCTTCGATGTAATTGCGCAAATCCTCTGGACGAGCCTCGATCAGCTTGGAAATCATCCCCTGCTCGATGATCGAATAACTGCGCGGGCCAAGCCCTGTGCCCAAAAAGATATCAGTGATGTCGCGACGACGGCATTTGGTACCGTTGAGAAAATAGGTATTCTGCCCGTCCCGAGTTACCCGTCGGCGAATGGAAATTTCCGCATAGCTGGCATACTCACCGACTAGGGAGTTGTCCGAATTATCGAAAATCAGCTCGATTGAAGCCTGGGTAACCGGTTTGCGGCTGTTCGAGCCGTTGAAGATGACATCGGTCATCGACTCGCCGCGCAAGTTCTTTGCCGAGCTTTCGCCCATGACCCAGCGCACGGCGTCGATGATATTCGATTTGCCGCATCCGTTCGGCCCTACGACTGCCGACATATTGCTGGGGAAATTAACGGTTGTCGGGTCTACAAATGATTTGAAGCCCGCCAACTTGATGGATTTTAGCCGCATGCGCCCTTCCTTCGCGTGCCTTCATTACCGGCATGGCGAGAAGACACAAGGGTGCGATTTTAACATTAGAAGGAGTCTATGCCATGGCCGACGCTCAGCGCCTGCGCCGACGTCTGGAGATCATCATCTTCCACTCCACCACCGCTCCGGGACGCTGGTTCGATGAAGCCCTCCTGTTTACCATCCTAGCCAGCCTGGTGGTGGTCATGCTTGATAGCGTGGCGGAGATCCATGCTAAATATGACGAAATATTGTCCCTGTGTGAATGGGCGTTTACCGTCCTGTTCACCATCGAATACCTGCTAAGGCTATACAGCGCACGAAAACCTGCGAAGTATGCCTTCAGCTTTTTCGGCATCGTGGACTTGCTGGCGATACTGCCCAGCTTTATTGCGCTCTTTGTGCCTAGCGCTCAATACCTGCTGGTGATCCGTATCCTGCGCCTGCTCAGAATATTCAGGATTCTAAAGCTGCGTCAGTACCTGAATCAGGCCAACTTTCTGGTGACAGCCTTAAGGGGCAGCCGGCAAAAGATCATCGTCTTTTTGCTGAGTGTTCTGACGATGGTGACGCTGTTCGGCTCCCTGATGTACGTAGTGGAAGGGCCGGAAAACGGCTACACCAGTATTCCCAAGAGCATCTACTGGGCTATCGTGACCCTGACAACCGTAGGATTTGGCGACATGGTTCCGCAGACTGCTTTGGGTCAGGCTATCGCGAGCTTCGTCATGATCTGCGGTTATTCAATCATCGCGGTGCCTACTGGCATTTTTACCGCTGAGCTTTCCAATGCCATTCGAGGCGAGAACAGTATCCACAAGCCGTGCGGGGCGTGTGGCAAGGAACTCCACGAAGCACAGGCATCGTTTTGTAGCCGCTGTGGAAACTCGCTTTATAAACGAACAGTAATACCGGAATAATGTGGCCTTTCTAGAGCGGGACGCTCTGATAACAACCGATAAGAGACATCACCATGATAAAAAAGCTCTTCGCTCCGCTACTGGCGGCCGGCCTGCTCCTGGGAGGTGCTGCGAATGCAGCGCCCCTGCTGAACGTTTCCTACGATGTGATGCGAGACTTCTACAAGGAATACAACCCGGCTTTCCAAAAGCACTGGAAAGAGACCCATGACCAGAATATAACCATTCAGATGTCTCATGGTGGCTCCAGCAAACAGGCCCGCGCCGTCATTGATGGCTTACCTGCGGATGTCATCACCATGAACCAGGCCACCGACATTAACGCCCTGGCCGACAATGGCGGGCTGATCCCCAAGAACTGGGCCGAGCGCCTACCGAATAACAGCGCTCCATTCACCTCCGCTACCGTCTTTATCGTTCGCAAAGGCAACCCAAAGGGCATCAAGGACTGGCCTGACTTGGTCAAGGAGGGTACGGAAGTCATCATTCCAAACCCCAAAGTCACAGGTAACGGACGTTACTCCTACCTGTCCGCCTGGGGATACGTTTTGAAAACCGGAGGCGACGAGGCCAAGGCCAAAGCCTTTGTGGGCGAGCTGTTCAAGCATGTTCCAGTTCTGGATACAGGCGGTCGCGCTGCTACCACGACCTTCATGCAAAATCAGATTGGCGATGTGCTGCTGACCTTTGAAAACGAGGCCGAAATGATTGCGCGCGAATTTGGTCGCGGTAACTTCGAGGTGATCTATCCCAGTGTATCGGCTGAAGCCGAGCCACCTGTGACGGTGGTCGACAAGGTCGTTGACAAGAAAGGCTCACGCGAAGTGGCTGAGGGATATCTCAAGTATCTCTGGTCGGAAGAAGGTCAGCGTATCGCAGCCGACAACTATCTACGCCCACGCAATGCAGAGATTCTGGCGCAGTATCAGGACCGCTTCCCGAAAGTGGACTTCTTCTCAGTCGAGCAATTGTTTGGTGACTGGCGGACCGTACAGAAAATGCACTTTGCCGATGGCGGCGTCTTTGACCAGATCTATACCCCGCACTAACTAGCAGGCGGCATAAAAAAGGCGGCTCGTAGCCGCCTTTTTTTCGCAAAACCCTATCAGTAATAGGCGTTTTCGCGATTGCTATGATCGGTTACGTCACGAACGCCTTTCAGGTCCGGGATACGCTCGATCAAGGTACGCTCGACGCCATCCTTGAGCGTCAGGTCAACCTGACCGCAGCCCTGGCAGCCGCCTCCAAAACGCAACACGGCAACTCCGTCTTCTACCACCTCAACCAGACTCACCATACCGCCGTGGCTGGCCAGACCGGGATTGATTTCAGTCTGCAGGTAATAATTGATGCGCTCGCTGATCGGGCTGTCTTCGCTGATCATCGGCACCTTGGCGTTGGGCGCCTTGATGGTCAGCTGACCACCCATGCGATCCTGGGCATAGTCGACGATGGCATCTTCCAGGAAGGGCTCGCTGATCGCATCGATCCAGGCGGTAAAGTCCTTCAGACCAAACGACGTATCTTCCGGCTTCTGCTCGCCCGGCTTGCAGTAGGCAATACAGGTCTCGGCGTACTGGGTTCCCGGCTGCGTAATGAAAATGCGAATGCCGATACCGGGAATGTTTTGCTTTTCAAGCAGGCCAGCCAGGTAATCCTGGGCGGCTTCAGTAATGGTGATAGCGCTCATTTCTACTCCTCGCTTACCTGGGCGCAGTGTACGCCAGAGCGGCCTACGGTTAAAGACTTACTAGTTTAGTAGGATAAATGGCACCTGTGCTTGATTCTTTCAAGCCCGACCCGCCGATAAATCTTGGACAAAACTTTTACCAGACGTGGGAATCACATCTGGACAGGCCCCGACAGAGGGCCATCCCAGATGGACCGTGAAGCCTAAGAGGAATGCCCCATGCTGACCAACCAACCCTTTCTGACCGATATCGAAACCATTCGCCAACGAGCCCGCCAACACATTGAAGACGGCCCCATCACCGAGGGCTATAGCGCCGATCGCGAAACTATTATCAAGCTCCTTAACGACTCACTTGCGACCGAGATCGTATGCACGCTGCGCTACAAGCGTCATTACTTTATGGCTACCGGTATCAAGGCCAGCGTTGCGGCTGCCGAGTTTCAGGAGCATGCCGACCAGGAACAAGAGCACGCCGACCGCCTGGCCGAGCGTATCGTGCAGTTGGGCGGCGAGCCTGATTTCAACCCTGAGGGTCTGCTCACCCGCTCGCATGCCCAATATGCCGAAGGTCACGACCTGCGTGACATGATCAAGGAAGACCTGATTGCCGAGCGCATCGCCATCGATACCTATCGCGAGATCGTGCAGTACATCGGTGATAAGGATCCAACCACACGGCGCATCTTTGAAGACATCCTGGCCCAGGAAGAAGAACACGCCGATGACATGGCTGGCTTACTGCAAGGCCTGGATTGATCAGCACCGCACATCAAAAGCCCGCTTGAAACAGCGGGCTTTTTTATCGCTTACTCATACGCCCGAATAGACCGTAACCTGATTGCGGCCATTATGCTTGGACTGGTAGAGCGCCTGATCGGCACGCTCCAGCAACACCTCATGGCTCTCTACGGGCAGGCTCAGGTCGGCAATGCCCAGGCTGATCGTAAAGGTAATCTGCTTACCTTCGTGCTCCACCTTCAGTTGCTCAGCCTGCTGGCGCAAGCGTTCTGCAAATATCTGGGCGCCACTGGATGGCGTATCCGGCATCAGAATGACGAACTCCTCACCGCCATAGCGCCCCGCCCTGTCGGTTGCCCGAATATGGCCGTTAATCAGATTAGCCAGAGCCTGGATAACCTTGTCGCCTCCCGGATGACCGTAGGTGTCGTTGATCTTCTTGAAATGATCGATATCAAGAATCACCAGCCCGACATTGCAGCGGTAGCGCAAATGACGCGCGAATTCATGCTTCAGGCATTCATCCCAGAAGCCACGATTGAACAGTCCGGTCAGCCGGTCGGTTCGTGACAACTGCTCCAGCTGACCATTGACCGACTGCAGCTGACGCGTGTTGGTCGCAACCCGTGTCACATCATAGATAATGATACCGATGTAACCCACTCCGCCTCGCGTGTCACGCAGCGGCAGAATAGTGACATTCTGGTACATGTAATCTTCCAGCCCTGTAATAGGCTGATAGTTCTTGAACTTGACCAGATAAGGCCGCTGCTCCCAGATGGTGAACATCGGCGTGCCCAGCATGGCCACACCTTCGACCTTGTAACGGAACCAGTCCTCGTCCATTTCAGGGAAAAGCGAGAATAGTAGCTTGCCCTGCGCATCACTCGGGACGATTCCCGAATGGTTTTCCATGAAACTGTTCCAGACTTCCACTTCATACTTGCGATTGATCACCAGCACACCAACATCGATGTGCTGCACGATATCCAGCATCCAGTGAAGATCGTCGAGTTCGATCGCCATGTATCAATCCATCATGTAATTGATTTTGTTAGTAAGCCGCTTGACCGAGTCTTCGGTAAACAGCAGCAGCAAATCAAAATGTATGTCATGCCCTTCGAGGCTATAGCTCACCTCGACAGCCAGGGTCTTCTTCCAGCGCTGGCGATTGACCTGAATCAGATTCTCAAGCGCCGTATGTTGCCCCAGAATCATCGGGTGCCCCTGCGAGAAGCGCACATCGATCTGCTCCGACAAACCGCTCAAGCACGCCCCAATCAGGATACTGGCCAAGTCGAGCAGCATCTCCATCTGATCATTGTTTTGCGTGCTGCCACTGCGGAGCAGCGTTACCATGTCCTTGACTTCCGAATCATGGAAAATCAACAAGGCCTCGCCCGCAATGCCGTTACCGATAAACCCCTGGCAGACCGCTGTGACACGGCTGCCACGCTGCACATCGGCCAGCGCCATATGCAGCTCGCCTACCTCAAGGATGTTGACGTTGGGAATCGGAAGCTGCACGAACACATTGAGCACCTTGGCCAGCAACGCTGCCGCGCGACCAATGGACACGTTGACCACTTCACGGAAGGCATCACGAAAGCTGACATCAGGATCAGGACGATCCTCCATGACGGCTTCTTTGTTGGGTGCAGATCCAAGCAAGCCATGCTGCAGCAGCAGTGCCTTGAGCTGCTCAGCATCGGCTGGCTTTTTCAGAAACGCCAGTGCACCCAACTCCAGCACGCGTCGTATGGCCTCTTCCTGAACGTCGCCAGAAACCACGATCACGTTGCACTTGATGTTTTCAGCCCGCATCGCTTCCAGCGTCTGATAACCGTCCATGACGGGCATGGTCAGGTCTAATAACATGACCTGGACCTTGCCCTGACGCAGCACGTTAAGCGCCTCACTCCCGTTGGTCGCCTGTGTTATGTCCACAGACCACTCGGGAGGTAAGGCACGAATCAGCTGCTTTCGTGCCATGGCAGAATCATCACAAACCAGTAGCGGGGTCGCAGTCACAATCGATACTCGTTAAAAATGGAAGCGTTGTTACTTGAAGATAGCTCATATATCAGATGACCAAAGCAGTCTTCGTGCCATCTGACAGCTTTGCTATCATCCCTTTTTTGTCGCTGTAATCTGGATACCTGCCCATGATCGATCGCGCCGCACGCTTCTCCGCCCTGCAAACCGCACTCAAGGAGCGCATCCTTATTCTGGACGGCGGTATGGGTACAATGATCCAGAGCTACAGACTGGAAGAGGCCGATTACCGGGGCGAACGCTTCGCTGACTGGCCTAGCGATGTCAAAGGCAACAACGACCTCCTGCTTCTGACTCGCCCTGATGTCATTCAGGCGATCGAAAAAGCCTATCTGGATGCAGGCGCCGATATCCTCGAGACCAATACATTCAACGCTACGCGCGTTTCCCAAGCCGACTACGGTATGGAAGCGCTGGTGTATGAGCTGAACGTGGAAGGTGCACGGCTGGCGCGTCAAGTTGCTGACACAAAGACAGCCGAAACGCCAGATAAACCACGGTTTGTTGCAGGCGTCCTTGGTCCAACCAGCCGCACCTGCTCCATCTCGCCAGACGTGAACAATCCCGGCTACCGGAATGTGACATTCGATGAGCTGGTGGAAAATTACACTGAGGCCACGCGCGGTCTGATCGAAGGTGGCGCGGATCTGATTCTGATCGAAACGATCTTCGACACCTTGAACGCCAAGGCAGCGATCTTTGCAGTACAGGCCGTATTCGAGGAAGTCGGCTTTGAATTGCCGATCATGATCTCCGGTACGATCACCGATGCCTCCGGTCGCACCTTGTCCGGCCAGACCACTGAGGCCTTCTGGAACTCGGTCCGCCATGCCAAGCCTATCTCGGTCGGCCTCAACTGCGCGCTAGGCGCGAAAGAACTCCGCCCCTATCTAGAAGAGCTGGCCGCCAAAGCTGAAACCCACGTTTCAGCCCACCCGAACGCTGGCTTGCCTAACGCCTTTGGCGAGTACGACGAAACGCCTGCACAAATGGCTGAGGTGGTTGAAGAGTTCGCGGCCAGTGGCTTTTTGAATATCGTAGGCGGTTGCTGCGGCACCACGCCCGGCCATATCCAGGCGATTGCCGAGGCGGTAGCCAAATACCCACCGCGCGCCCTACCAGAGATCCCGCGTGCTTGCCGCCTGTCCGGCCTTGAGCCATTCACCATTGATCGCACGTCCCTCTTCGTAAACGTAGGCGAGCGAACCAACATCACCGGGTCTGCCAAGTTTGCCCGTCTGATTCGCGAAGAGAACTATGCCGAGGCACTGGACGTAGCCCGCCAACAGGTAGAGGCCGGCGCCCAGGTCATCGATATCAACATGGACGAAGGCATGTTGGACTCGAAAGCGGCCATGGTCACTTTCCTGAACCTGATTGCTTCCGAGCCGGACATCTCCCGTGTGCCGATCATGATTGACTCCTCCAAGTGGGATGTCATCGAGGCCGGTCTTAAGTGCATCCAGGGCAAGGGCATCGTCAACTCCATCTCCATGAAGGAAGGGGTCGACGCATTCATCCACCACGCCAAGCTTTGCAAGCGCTACGGTGCGGCGGTGGTCGTCATGGCCTTCGATGAAGCGGGCCAGGCCGATACCGAAGCGCGCAAGAATGAAATCTGCGCCCGTTCCTATGACATTCTGGTCAATCAGGTAGGCTTCCCGCCGGAAGACATCATTTTCGACCCGAACATCTTTGCGGTCGCAACCGGCATCGAAGAGCACAACAACTACGCGGTGGATTTCATCAACGCGTGTGCCTTCATCCGGGACAACCTGCCCTACGCCCTCTCCTCCGGCGGCGTCTCCAACGTGTCTTTCTCGTTCCGCGGCAACAACCCGGTGCGTGAGGCCATCCACTCTGTCTTCCTGTATTACGCCATCAAGAACGGCCTGACGATGGGTATCGTCAACGCCGGTCAGCTGGAAATCTATGATGAGATTCCCAAGGAACTGCGTGATCGGGTCGAAGACGTTGTGCTTAACCGCACCCCCAATGGCACCGAAGCGCTAGTGGCCATTGCCGACAAGTACAAGGGTGACGGCTCCGTCAAGGAAGTCGAAACAGAAGAATGGCGCAGCTACCCAGTAGACAAGCGTCTTGAGCATGCACTGGTCAAAGGCATCACGACCTTTATCGTTGAAGATACTGAAGAAGCCCGCCAGCAATGTACCCGCCCTATCGAGGTTATCGAAGGCCCGTTGATGTCCGGCATGAACGTCGTTGGTGACCTGTTCGGCTCCGGCAAAATGTTCCTGCCTCAGGTAGTCAAGTCCGCTCGCGTGATGAAGCAGGCTGTGGCTCATTTGATCCCCTTCATCGAAGCGGAAAAAGGTGACAAGCCCGAGGCCAAGGGCAAGATCCTCATGGCGACAGTAAAAGGCGACGTTCACGACATTGGCAAGAACATCGTAGGTGTGGTGCTGGGCTGTAACGGCTACGACATTGTTGACCTGGGCGTGATGGTGCCGGCAGAAAAAATCTTGCAAACCGCCATCGAGCAGAAGTGCGACATCATTGGTCTCTCTGGCCTGATTACGCCATCGCTGGACGAGATGGTCCATGTCGCCAAAGAGATGCAGCGCCAGGGCTTCAAACTGCCACTCATGATTGGCGGTGCCACGACCTCCAAGGCGCACACGGCCGTCAAGATCGAGCCGCAGTACAGCAACGACGCGGTGATCTATGTAACCGACGCCTCCCGTGCCGTAGGTGTCGCCACCCAACTGCTCTCCAAGGAACTCAAGGCGGGCTTCGTCGAGAAAACCCGTACCGACTATGCTGAAGTCCGTGAGCGCACGGCCAACCGCAGCGCACGCATTGAGCGCCTGAGTTATGAGAAGGCCGTCGCCAACAAGCCACAGTTTAACTGGCTGGGCTATCAGGCACCCAAGCCCAGCTTTACCGGGGTCAAGGTGCTGGATGATATCGACCTGTCCGTACTGGCCGAGTACATCGACTGGACACCTTTCTTTATATCCTGGGACTTGGCAGGTAAATACCCCCGCATCCTGACCGACGAAGTAGTGGGCGAAGCCGCCACTGCCCTGTTCAACGACGCCCAGGCAATGCTGAAAAAGCTGATCGACGAAAAGCTCATCAAGGCGCGTGCCGTGTTCGGCTTCTGGCCGGCCAATCAGATACGTAATGATGACCTAGAGGTCTACAGCGACTCCGGTGAAACTCTGGCAACGCTGCATCACCTGCGCCAGCAGACCATCAAGCCGGACGGCAAGCCCAACTTCTCCCTAGCCGACTTCGTGGCGCCCAAGGAAAGCGGAGTAACCGACTACATGGGCGGTTTTATTACTACTGCCGGTATCGGTGCTGAGGAGCTGGCAAAGAGCTACGAAGCCAAGGGTGACGATTACAACGCCATCATGGTCAAGGCGCTGGCCGACCGTTTGGCCGAAGCCTGTGCCGAGTGGCTCCATGAGCGTGTGCGTAAGGAACATTGGGGTTACGCCAGTGACGAGCAACTCTCCAACGAGGAACTCATCAAGGAACGCTACAAAGGCATCCGCCCTGCTCCCGGCTACCCGGCTTGCCCGGACCACACCGAAAAAGCCACGCTCTTCGCCCTGCTCGACCCGGAGGCGCAGTTCAACCAGGCGGGCCGCAGCGGTGTATTCCTGACCGAACACTACGCCATGTTCCCCGCCGCAGCTGTGAGCGGCTGGTACTTCGCCCATCCGGAAGCGCAATACTTTGCCGTTGGCAAGATCGACAAGGATCAGGTGGAAAGCTACACGCAGCGTAAAGGCCAGGATCTCGCCGTCACCGAACGTTGGCTAGCCCCCAACCTGGGCTACGATAATTAACTAACCTGTAGGGTGGGTTACGCCGCTGGCTGGCCCACCTCTTCCCTCTCCAGATTCTACGTACCTGCCCATGACCACCGAAACGCCCTACCTGCTCGACCAACTCGAACTCGCCGACATGCTCGAAATCGACGGGCTCCATGCGGCCAACTTTACCCTGAACGATGATCTTCTCGACCAAGCCGATGCTGCCGCCGAAGCGGACGAGTCCTTTGAAAGCGAAGAGATCGTCCTGACCATCGAGGCACTGGACGGACGTGAACGCAAGCGCTGGCAGTTCAGCTACAACAGCGTAATGGAGGCCGAGCACGATGCGGCAACAAACAGCTGGCTGATCGAGGACCATCGTCTCGTCTGTTTTGAAGCCATTGGTGCCGACTCCGAAGACGAATAAAAAAGCCGCTTAAACCCGATCCAATGGACTCAAGACGGCCAGCCCACCGCGATTAAGCACGTGGGTATAAATCATGGTGGTTTTTACATCGGCGTGGCCCAGCAGCTCCTGCACTGTCCGAATATCCTGGCCACTCTCCAGCAGATGTGTGGCAAAGCTGTGGCGCAACGTATGGGGCGTAGCCAGCTTAACAATGCCTGCCACCTGAACAGCGCGTTTGAAGCCACGCTGAAGCCTCTGCTCATTGAAGTGATGACGCCTGACGGCACCACTGCGGGGATCAACCGATAAGCCAGAAGCTGGAAACACGTATTGCCAGCCCCACTCCCAGGGTGCTCTAGGGTATTTGCGCGTCAGGGCATCAGGCAGATACACATCACCGCGTCCTTGTGCCACCTCATGCTGATGAAGATGTTTCACATGAGAAAGTTGCGCCTTGAGCGGCTCAATCAAGCGCATGGGTAACACCGTAACCCTGTCCTTCTGGCCTTTTCCGTCACGAATATGGATTTCTCTTCAGCCAAAATCGATATCCTTAACGCGCAGCCTGACAGCCTCCATCAACCGCATCCCTGTGCCATACAGCAAGCTTGAGATAAGCCACGGCTCGTCCTTCAGATTCGCCAGAATCTTCTGCACTTCCTCTATGGATAACACCACAGGTAAACGACTTGGCTTTTTAGCGCGCACAACTTCACCCAGCCAGGGCAAGTCCTGCCGTAATACTTCTTTATAAAGAAACAGAAGCGCAGCCAGCGCCTGATTCTGGGTCGACGCAGCCACGTCTTTATTGACAGCCAGATGAGATAAAAACAACTCGACCTCCGGTGCTCCCATTTCGACCGGATGTCGATAATCATGAAAACGAATGGATCACTTGACCCACTCGCAATAGACGCGCTCCGTTCGGATCGATTAATGTTTGAGCCTGATTTGCTCTCGCACTTGATCCAGCAGTCGTGGCTTCCTTTCCATAACGTATAACTCCTTTATACCGTCAGTGCTCCTCGGAAACGCCCACCCTAGACAGGAAGAATGAAGATGACAAGGAAGGTTATCCGTCAAACGCCTCCAGCGTGTTATCTGTCACATGACGTCTAATAATAGTTATGCGGCGTGTCAGCAGAGGACGTATGCCACTAACACCGGTTCAAGTTAATGATCTAAGCGCCGCAATTGGTGCCTATGCTTTCCCATCTACATACTACGATTTTGTGGCGGGCTCTCCTGTTCACGCGGCAAACATGGCTGCAGTAGAAGCGGCAATCCAAACCATGCTGCTGTCGGAAAATCCTACAATCGCCAAGCAAGGTCTGGCGAACGTGCTCTATTGGGGTTACGCCCAGATTGGATTTGGTTCAACACGAGTTAACCGATTTTTGAATAACGTTACTCTGGCCCAAATTGCCCAATATCAAGCGCTGGTTGCAGCGCATGGCCTGCCAAGCCTTAGGCAACTAAAGGCAGTCGGAATGCCGGAGTACTCAGGAATTTCATTTCTTTCCAAAGTTCTTATGTTTCTAGATCCCACAAACTACTGCGTTCTAGATTTGCAGTTGGCTGGAATGCGGAACGCCCTAGGTGCTCGCTCACTTCATGGTCTTGTTGTACATGGAACAACAATCGGTGCAACGCACCACAATCAGTCGATTTACGACGCATGGCGTGCGGAGTGTGCGGCAATAAGCAATGTGTACTTTGGTGGTGTCTACCGAACGGTAGACGTCGAGCGCGGCTTCTTTCAGCTTGTCCAGGCAGGTAATCTGCCTGCTGCCCAGGCAATTTATGCCGCCGCATAATAATAGTTAGAGAGCCCTGCCAATGAAGAGTCGCCTGACAACCGAAGCTCTTATAATTTTCTTGTTCGGAGGAACACCTCTGATAGCAAGCTACTTGCTAGGCGGAGCTAAAAGCCTCGAAGCAATGATAAAGGCTTTGATAACCAATAATAATTTCCTCATGTATTACTTAATATCTTTGTTCGTGGCTTTTCTTCTTGTTGGCAGTCTGAACTGGCTAACTTGGAAACCAACTGATTCGGCCAGAGAAGCATGGAAAATCATCACAGCAGTTCTCCACGAAGCAGGCTCTGGGGTGCTAAGCATCATAAGAATTGCAGCCGGCGTACTTCTTACCTTCCCCTTAATCTGGCTAATCGCCGAGCCTGAATATTTTAAAATAGAGAAAGTCGCACACCTCATACTTTACGGAATAATTGCATACGTTGAATGCGTAATAATTTCTGGCTGGCATAAAGACATGCAGCGCAGAGCAAGGGTAAATCTCTAACAACGCGCTCAAATCGCTCACTTCGTTCGCTGGGACGGGCTAAAGCCCGCCCCTTAACCAAACGTTATATGCTGGAGCCACATGGACGTATTATTCAGCCTTATACTCCGCTTCCTAGGCTACATAGTAAGCGAGCTACTACTCGGAACCTTCTTCTACGCTATAGGCTGGCCTTTTGTAAAAGCCGCCACACTTGGGAAATACCCCAAACACGAGTGGATGAGCGGATCAAAGAATGAGGCTTATGTATGCTGCGTAGGAATTCTGATTTTCTCTATTTCGCTAATGTCCGCCTTAGGCCAGTTCAAGGTATAACAATGCGCTCAACTGTCGCTCATTTCGTTCGCTGGACTCGCAAAAGCTACGCTTTTGCTCGCCCGTTAGCTTAATCGTTAGGCAAGGCGCGTAGTACACGAAAATCACAAGGAGGGCACTGATTTGAACGAATACAGAGTCTCATCAGAAATAGAGCATATTTTTAAAAATATGCCCGAAACCGAGCTAAGCCTAAAACTGAAAGTTCTAAATCTACCCCAAGAACGGGAAGGAATTCTTAAAGAAATATTAATCGGGAAGAAAAGGCTAGATATAGCCGACGAGATTGACATAAAAATCTATGCTTTAAAAGCGTTATTTCCCGACTCACAAGACTCACTTAAGCTTAAGGAGACAATCTTTTCGAATTCCGGACTTTGCCAATATGACCCCGCAAAGAATGGCCAAAACATAATAAAACATGGAGTTTCCTTTCGGGAAATCGTGAGCTATTCAACCCAATTCGGAACGCTAATGGTTCCGTGCCCAGAAACAAACAATGAGCGTAGAATCATAATATTTTCTGACCTTTCTATAGATAACAGAAAATATCATTTAAGTCTTCCTCTGGAGACATCAGAAACACGATCTAAATTTTACACATTAACAGTCGCCCAACAAATTCCTGCCGGTTTCAGATTCATCTCATCAAGAATCATTAGCAGGAAAAGGTTTGCGAAAACCATGAAAAACGCCTTTAAAAATATATACATTGACAACCCTGAACAAAGACAGGACTTTATTAATCATTGCATTGAAATATTAAGGCACCATTTGTTCGAAAAAACCACAACCAGAAATAAGAGTGACTTTCAAAAAGCCTAACAATTGGTCCAAACCGTTCGCTTCGCTGACTGGGACGGGCTAAAGCCCGCCCCTTAACCAAACGTTAGGCTCGCAAAGGGAAATTGAAGAATGACGAAGCTTTTTGAAAAAAGGTTCTCCGAGCTAGAGTCGCAAGTCATTTCAATTGAGGCAACAAAGCAGCGTAGGCATAGCGAATACTCTGGAAGTTACGACCATATTGACGACAATCTGATTTTGAACTGGCAGGTTAAAGTAAAAAATCTGTTATCGAATCTCTGTGGAGAAGACTCCCAGCACTTCACCGCCTTTATAGAGGCAGGAAAAGCCAGTTCCTTCACTAGCAACTTCACCATATTGCAGCAAATGAAAGCTGTTTTTATGGCCGCCAAAGAAGACTTTGAAGGCGGCTACTTAAACTCAGTGAGAAATCTGGTTCAGGCAGAGGTATTTGATAATGAGCTAGACCAAGCAAAAGAACTTTTAAGTTCGGGGTATGCGGCGGCAGCTGCAGTTATTGCTGGAGTAGTTCTAGAGACATCACTCAGAAATTTATGTAGCGACAACGGAATACCTTTCGGCAAGCTCGACAAAATGAACGCAGACCTTACAAAACAAGGCATATACAACAGCCTTATTCAAAAACGAATAACTGCCTTAGCAGGTATTCGCAATAGTGCAGCACACGGAAAAACAGATGAATTCAACAAGGACGATGTGAACTCAATGATCAATGAAATTGAAAGATTTGTTGGATCAACATTAGCGTGAGCAAGCCTAACAACTGGTTCAAGCCGTTCGTTTCGCTCACTGGGACGGGCTAAAGCCCGCCCCTTAACCTAACGTTAGCATTTATGACACATATATCGAAATACCATGGAACATCCAAGCAGACTGCAAGTGAGTTACAAAATGGAATGATTGACCATACGAAAGGCGGTGGCGAGCTTGGGCAAGGTTTTTATCTCGGTGATCAACTATGGGTCGCAAAGTCTTGGGCGCACAATCGCCATGCAATGAACTCAGCAGTCCTCAGGGTTGATATTCCAGATCCAAAATTTAACGCTCTTTCCCTAGAGTTGCTCTCTCGTACGGAGGCACTGGCACTCCGAAAGGAGATAAAGCAGATGAATGCGACAAAAACGTATTTACATGGATTTGACGTTGTTTGGTCGCCAATCGTTGGTACGACAAGGGTTGAAGCAGATCAGTACAAGTACGAATCAAAGAATGGGGAAGATCTACTGAATAGCGCCTGTTGCACTAAGGTCCTTGTATGAAAGTTCATTACCTGTGCCGTCCCTTGCACGACTCGTTAAACTTCGTTTACGCAACCGAACTTCCACCCGATTACTATGCTCCTGGCACATTCTGCGTCGAAGCATCAAGTGCCAGCGGGAAGCTTTCTGAATCATTCAAATTCCCAGCACGAATGAAAGAACGAATTATTGAAACAAAGCTTACCAAAGTAAATTCCCGTACCTATGCTGTCGCGCTTGAAGAGCTGAGTATAAAATTCTTTTTTAAAATTATTAGCCTTGATAAAACTGCAAGATATGTAGGGGGCGAACCTAACCGATTTGAAGGTTTTCGACTATTTCGGGTTCAGCCAGCGAACACGCATCGATTAGAGCAAGCATGCCTCAATCATGATTTTTACTTTATCGGGTTCGGCTCTAGTCTCGAATCGCAGCAGAGTTATGGCTAACAAATGGTTCAACCGTTCGCTGCGCTCACTTGGGACGGGTTAAAGCCCGCCCCTTAACCAAACGTTAGAGCTCACGTCGTCTTGGGCATTAGCTTCATTAAAGGAATGAAATGCAAAACCTCGTAAAACATACGCTTTATCTTTTTCTATGGATTACTGGTCTAACCGCTGCTATGACGCTAGCAGGAATTGGCTATGCTTGGTTTTTCTCGGAAGCAAAAGAACTGCCCCACTTAGAATGGCTAATAGGCTCTGTGATTATAGAGGTGGTTGCAGTGATCATTATGCTTGCTAAAAAAGGATTGAAATATCTTCCGGATACACAAACCGATAAAGAGCCAAAAGACACCCTTAAGTTTATGGAGAGTTTTATTTCTACGGGCACTAGTGCAACTGTTGTGAGCAACAGGGTGTCATGGTTGGTAGGTGACGATAAACTTATATCAATCCTTCAATCAAAAATTGAAAAAGGCACCCGCATTGAAATTATCACGCCAAATGAAGTCCCAGAGTCACTTAGAGAAAAGCTGAATGGCGCATCTTTTATTATCACAAAAGAAAGTGTTTCACCTGAAGCTAGATTTACACTAGTGAATGGAGACCGTAGTGGCGCTGAAAAACTCGCCATTGCTCGTGGCGTTCACCCTGATCACGAGATTACAATTTTTGATAACAATTCAGGCCCCCAAATAATTGCAATGGCAAAAGACATAATTAGAAAATCCAAGGAGTTGTCTAATGCCGCATAGGTGGTGTAACTCGGCACAAATACGTCGGGAGCAAATCGAGTCAGGAGCAGACTTAACATTCAACGAAGTGTTTAAGCCGCTTTTAATTAGTCGAATAAAGAGTCTTTCACCTAGCAATGTTCTGGAGGTGGGCGCTGGCACTGGCCATCTTTCAAAAGAATTATTTGAATTAGGGTTTTCTGTTACAGCAATTGAGCCTTCCGCCGGGATGTATGGGGTTGCAGAAGACGTTTTGTCTTTAACCGATGTGAAATTGTTGAACTGCACTTCATTTGAGCTAGAGAAAAATGAGCTTTTTGAGGTTGCTTTCTCTCATCTTGTCACACACGTTGTTGATGACCTTGACGCGTTTTTTGAATCGGTCGGGCAACACCTGAAAGCTGGCAGTCATTTTATTTTTTCAATCCCTCACCCCTGTTTTTATAATGAATACAAGGGTTTTTTCGGAGACGAATATAATTATATGACCCCAATGACCAAGAACGTGTCATTTACCATTACTAAAGATTCACAGAATATAATAAGTGGAGTGCCATACCATCACAGACCGCTATCGGAATACTTCAATAAGCTGGTTGTATCTGGTTTCGCTATTGATGGCTTTGACGAAACGTATCCAGAAGATGATATACAACTAAAATATGGCGCCAAATGGAAGTCCCCGAGATACTGTGTGTTTACGTGCAGAAAGCTCTAACAAACGCATGTTGTCGGACTGGTTTTCCGCAGCGCTCCAAACCAGCCGCAAATGCGGGCGTTAGGCTATCGAATGCCATTAAAACCGCTGAATATACCGCTACATAAAAGAAGCCATACCGGCTTATGGCATATGCTCGCGTGCATACCGCTAGCCATAATCACCGTAAGGCCGAGTGCCATCGAAAACTGGCTCACCTCAACACTTTTAGTGTTCCCAGTGCTTTGGTTTGTATTCGTTGGTCCTAAATTCCTAGACTGCTGGATAAGGCATAGCCGATATAGCTTCCTTTCTTGGATTATCTTGGCATTGAAGTTGGTATTGTTTTTCTGGGTAATTAAAATTGCCGAGCCGTACACCGCTTCGCTCCTGAGCGAGTGGCTAAAAGCCTAACAACTGGTTCAAACCGTTCGCTTCGCTCACTGGGACGGGCTAAAGCCCGCCCCTTAACCAAACGATGTAGTCAAAAGCATTACGTCGGAGTCTCCATGGAAGGACCAATGACCGCCTCAGCTACTACTCTTTTCCTACCTTCACTATCCTCTCTACAACGCCACTTTGGGCCGTACGAATCAGCTCAGTCAGTGAATTGCCCCGGCCATCAGCTACGTACTTGTCGGCATTAAAGAGCTTCGTCATCGTAGAGCTAACACGCGCGGCGTTTGGGTTAGTACCGCAGCCTAACCCATCATCCAATGGTATGACCCGCCCCGTTAATCAAAGCGTTAACAGTCAGTATGGATACCTCGACATGGAAAACCAGGGAAAGATGCATGGCTGCCGTTTGGCTCCTATACGCATTTACATTAGTAACAACAATTTATCTAAAGCAGCAAGTCCCTCCCTGCAAAGCTTCAACCCTCTTACACGTCCAATTAGTTAATCTCAAACCTTAAACCTCTTATTGCAACTACTTAAATAATTCATTAAGAATTTTATACAAGCTCACCAGCACCTCTTAGCAACTTAATTATTTAACGCAGCGTTATTAATCATAGCAGCATATGACTTAGCGGTTTTCTAAGATACAAACCAGATCACTTATTGCTTTCGCAGGAAGATACTAAAGCATGCCTTTCGAACTAGAAATAAAACAAAACATGAAAAGAGTCATCGCGCCTTTTGCGCATAGCTTTTTAGGCTAAAAATAGACAACCGAACAACCAACCACCCCACGCTGGATTTTATTTATGCGACATTTGTTAGCGCTAATATTGGCAACCCTAACTGGGTGCTCAATGATTCCTTATGAAACACCAGAAGCTCGCACAAAAATAGAGCACGACTTAGAAATCTCGCCACAGGAAATTATCGGCATTACTGAAACGAATTGGTGTGCATATAATTATGGCGACCCAGCTCAATGCCGGGCGACCCAAGGTCTAGGAGTACTAACAACAAAAGGCTTAATCCTCAGCCTTTATAAAAGCAAAACCTACCATCATGCTTTTACATTAAAAGCTGAAAATATCCGCTGCACGTACACTTTTACCAGCAAAGACACCCCTGAAATATTTTACGCCTTTACTGACAGTCAAACCTTCATGCTGGCTCCAATAACCCCCGGCGGCCAAATGAATTTACCAATGAAAATAAAAATGTATGACTACTTAAACAAAAAAGGTGCAAGCAAGCTAGTCGGGAAGAATATTTCCTTTACTAAAAATACAGGCGAGCGCGAGTATAGTGGTTCAATCATGATGGTGGGTAACACACCTGTACCATATGCCACGTCTGACTCAATCCATAGAGTAGTCAATCCTTGTTCAACATAACAAATACTTCAAGTCACCCACTTAGCTCTTTATAACCGCCCTTTATACTATTTAACCTATATAAGTGGAATTATGAATCACAAAACTATCACTCTAATTAAATGGTTATTCCTTGTAATTGGTATTGGTCTGTTGATCGGTGCGGTAACCGTGCAATCAAACGATGCCCTTCCGCTACTCCTTCTTGGCCTTAGCTTTGCAGCCATAGGCGGCGGCATCATTGGCTATGGCTGGTGGAGTACAAGAAAGGAAGCCTTTCTCCGTCAACATGGCCACCTAATTCAAGCTGATTTTCAGCGAGTCGAGTTAAACCAAGCTTTGGAAGTCAATGGATCTAACCCTTTCCGCATCATCGCCCAATGGCACGACGCTGAGAATAACCAGTTATTCGTCTTTAAGAGCGTTAATCTGTGGTTTGATCCGAGCAACTTTGTTCAGGACCGGAAGATTCCCGTCTACGTAGATCTGAGCAATCCATCTAGATACCACGTTGACACTTCATTTCTTCCGAAGGTTCGAGGCTAGACCTTAATCCTTTCACGAGCGGACAAACAACGGCAAGCTGCTATTTGTCCGCTCATGACAAACATTAATATGCATCATGCTAATCAACGCATATGGTTTAACCATAAGCTTTCCAGTTAACTATTGCCCCTTACAGCAACTCCGTCGAGTCAATTAATAAATTTTTAGAAGAGAAAATAAATCGGAGCAACTAAGAGCGGGGACAATTTTTATTTAACTAACGCAACACATAGAGTAAGCAACAGAACCTTTTAAAAACACCAACTCATAAGAAGAGCGCATAGCCCTTTTATGAAATATTGCCAACCACCGCTCGAAGGAAGCGCTCAGGCGTGCTGGCAGAGATTCATTTAAGAGACTAATCACATTGAACTCCCTGTCAGACATTAACAAGGTCAACGACTTTAGGTATTTTCTAGCCCTACCACCATGACATCTTTTAGAAAGATGCATTTACCAACAGGGTACAGTGCAAGAGCGCTTGAAGGCTTGAGACTGCTCGTTTAGAAAAAACCTCAGAGTCTACTAAAGCCGGGGGTTCTCGATCTGTTAATACTAGAAAAAGAAGCGTAGGTATAAGCTGCTGCGCTATTCTCAGAGCAGTCACTGCAACTCTACTGTGCTACAAGACAAAAATGATGTCACAGATGATTGCCCTTTCACTCTCATCAAATCTTTACACAAACAAAAATCGCATTCCCAGAGGCCCTATCCCAAGGGATGATCTTCTCATAATCATGTTCCAGAACATGAACCTCAAAGTACGGCTGCAATAGCGCCTGTAATTCATCAAAACTTACAGCCACCATAGGGTGTTCGTCGTGCCATACCTGTCGTTCATTCTCTGTCGTTTTTTCGATGCGAAGTTTTAGTGATTGTCGCTCGCCCTCTCCCCTGTAATTCCAGCATGAGCTGAAGTTAAATAAGCCGTCAGGGTGATTTGCGGCATGAGATACAAATGAGTTGTTGTCGATAGTGTTCTTGTCGACTGCGTTGAAGCAGAAGATGCCATGATCGGCCAATGCGCCATATACGCTGGCGATACAGGCCTTCAGCCTTTCAACACTTGCGCTGTAATGAATGGAATACAAAAAGCAGGTAATGAGGTCGACCGGCTCTTCTACCGTGAACCTGCACATGTCCTGCAAGGAAAACTGAGCTTCCGGGCAGCGAATGGATGCTCTATCCAGCATAGGCTGATTGATGTCGAGCCCAGCGCTTTGATAGCCAGCATCAATAAAATGCCGAACATGCGGCCCTGTTCCGCAGGCCAGATCGAGATGCCTGCTTCCGCCATTTCCGAATAACTGATGCAACCGATGAACACAGTGGCTTTGCGCCTGATAGTTGATATCGGCGCACATGAGATCGTAGTAACCCGACAGATCGGTATAAAGGGCGTTGCCGGGCATGATGACCTGATTTGAGTACAGCGTTAAGGGGCGCGCATCATATCCGAAGCGGGTCATCGTAAGAATGGGCGCTGTGGAAGTAAATCGGCCTCTACGGGCCTATTGTGCGCGATAGCGAGCTTGACTCGCATCGCTTGGAGCGCTCAGAGCAGCATGCTAGATGCTTTGCTGGCTTAACGTTTAAAGAATCTGTCATCCACGCCCTATACCGTAACCTTGGTAAGCAGCGCGTCTCCAGATCGTGTTCAGGCAAGAAGTGTTGAAGCCCTCTCCTTCACTCAAGCTTTATATCACCTAGGAAACGCTCCGCCTCAACAGGAGAGCCAAGATGACAAGGAGCGCTGATGCCCCTTCGAAAGATCAGCTTATTCGTGACCTTACCAAGGCCCGTACCGGCCTGATCCACACCTATGTAATGCATGTTGTGTGGTTTGTGGTCATGTGTGTGTTCTTCACGTTGCAGTGGGAAAAGCACGGTATGCAGGCGTCAGTTCTGCTTACACTCGTCACGCTTCCACCTGTGCTGTTCTACACCGTGCGGGTTCACAGGCTCTGCCGCAGCATTGATCCCAAGGCGCGTACGGTCGGGCTGATGACCGCGTTGATCACAACGTTTGTGTTGAGCCCTTTTGAATCAGGACTGGTTCTTCCAGCCAAGAACCTGATGGCTGCAAACAAGATTCTCAAGGCTCATCAGCAGGTGACGACTTTGGCTCCTGTCGCCAAAACAGCCAAACAGCTGGGGCAAGCCTGAGCGGTCTACCTTTACCAGATACCATGCCCGGCTCTTACCCGACAAAGGCAATGACTCATGATCTCTGTCGATATTGACGGCTACCGCTTCCATGTACGCGCAGCGGCCGTTGTGGAACACGACAACCATATTCTGCTACACCGAGGCGTGAATGACTCATTTTGGGCATTACCTGGAGGCCGGGTTGAGCCAGGTGAAAACGCCCAGGCCACACTTGTTCGCGAAATGATGGAGGAGCTTGACGAGCCTATCGTTTGTGGCGAGCTACTATATTTGGTTGAAAACTTCTTTGATTACCTAAACCAGCCAAATCATGAAATCGGCTTGTACTTTCGCGCTCAGCTTCATAGCCACTCTGCCCTTCTCGATAAGTCGCGTACCCATAACGGCACTGAGGCTGGAACATCATTAGAGTTTCGATGGTTTCCCAGGGCATCCCTTCGTGATGTAGACCTGCGCCCTGCCTTTTTGCGTGAGTCGCTTTCCTTACCGACGCTTAACTTTCAGCATGTTGTGCAGCGAGGTTAAAACCTGCTTGGCTATACCCTTTCTTCCCTGAGTAACGTGTACGATTGGTCTTGCACTCACTTGGCTTGCCCGGTAAACCGTGCCACCCCACCATTTCACTACCTACCTTAGTAGCCTTATAGGCTCGCGCCGCTTCGATTGCGTCTATAGTGGAAGAGCCGTGTATCGCGGCATCACCTGAAGCAAACAACTCGAATAAGGAATTGCTGAGTGAGCATGTTTAGTCGACGTCGTATTCTGGCGTCCATGGCAGGAGGGGCTGCTGGCCTCGCGCTAATCAATCTTCAAGGGTGCTCGTCGTTCGGGTCAGGCGGTTCTGGCCAGACCAACGATTGGGCCATGGCCGATGCGATCCGCCGCAAGACCACCGTCCCCCGCTTTCCAAACGTAGACTTCGATATCCGCCGCTATGGCGCGGTAGGCGATGGTCGTACCGATAACTCCAAGGCTTTTGCCGCCGCTATTCAGGCCTGTTCCGCTGCTGGCGGTGGTCGGGTACTGGTAACCGGTGGCGATTACCTGACCGGCCCCATCCACCTCAAGTCCAACATCAACCTGCATATCGAAGAAGGCGCAAAGATTCGCTTCATTACCGATCCCAAGGCTTATCTGCCTGTGGTGTTCACTCGCTGGGAAGGCATGGAGCTGATGGGTTATTCGCCGCTGATCTACGCGTACCGCCAAAAGAACATTGCCATTACCGGCAAGGGCGAACTGGACGGCCAGGCTGACCGCACTACGTGGTGGCCCTGGAAAGGCAACAAGGAGTGGGGTGTGGAGGGCTATCCTTCTCAGGATGCCGGTCGCGAAGCGTTGATGAAGGACGTGGAGGCTGGCGTACCACCAGAGCAACGGCTGTATGCCGAAGGCTACTATTTCCGTCCACCTTTCGTGCAGCCTTACCTATGCGAGAACGTGCTGATCGAGGATGTGCGCATCGTACGGGCACCCTTCTGGCTCTTGAACCCAGTGTTGTGCGAAAACGTGACTGTGCGCGGCGTGCACCTGGAAAGCCTGGGCCCGAACTCGGACGGCTGCGACCCTGAGTCCTGCCGCAACGTAGTGATCGAGAATTGCTTCTTCAATACCGGTGACGACTGCATTGCCATCAAGTCCGGACGTAATGCGGATGGACGCCGGATCAATCGACCTGCCGAGAATATTGTCATCGCCAACTGCAAGATGGAGGCAGGCCATGGCGGTGTCGTAATTGGCAGCGAGATCTCGGGCGGCGCACGAAACATCTTTGTCGAACATTGCAGCATGAGCAGCCCTGATCTGGAGCGCGGTATCCGCTTCAAGACCAACTCCATACGCGGCGGCGTAATCGAGCATATTCGCTATCGGGATATCACCATTGGTGAGGTCCAGAATGCGATCGTCATAGACTTCCACTACGAGGAAGGCGATGCCGGGAAGTTCGACCCAACGGTGCGCGATATCGAGATTCGCAACCTCGTCTGCCAGCGTGCCGATCAGGTATTTCAGGTTCGCGGCTTCGAACGGGCACCCATAAAAGACCTACGACTGGTGGATGTTCATTTCCAGAAGGCAGGTGGCATTGGTGTGCTTGAGCACGTGGAGGGTCTGACTGCACAGAACGTCACCATCAACGGGCAACCGTTTACCAGATAGCGGCATAAGATCAGGGCGGGTCGGATAAGTCCCGCCCTTTTCGTGCATCCCAGGTAAACTAGTCTTCTTTTCTGACGTTTGCCTCTCCTCATGACTGACTCCATTCGCCTTTCTAAACGCCTCATTGAACTGCTGGGCTGCTCGCGCCGTGAGGCTGAGCTGTATATCGAAGGGGGTTGGGTAACGGTCGATGGCAACGTTATCGACGAGCCGCAATTTCAAATTCACGCCGAAACGGTGGCATTGCTACCAGGCGCTTCAGCTACCCCGCTGGAGCCTGTAACGTTTCTGGTGTACCAGCCCGCTGGTATTACCTCACTGCCAGACGCTGACAAGCATCTGCTTAGCCGTGAAACGCACTGGGCGGAAGACCCAAGCGAGCGACCGGTGCTCAAGGGGCATTTTGCTCGCTTAAAGCCAGGGCTGGCATTACAACCCGGCGCGGAAGGGTTGGCGGTTTATAGCCAGGACTGGCGGACGCTGCGCAAACTGACTGAAGATGCCGCCAAGCTTGAGCAGGAATATGTCGTTGAAGTCAGCGGTGAGATGGCGCAGAACGGGCTGGAACGCCTCAAACGCGGTCATACCCATAAAGGCCAGACACTTCCCGCCTGCAAGGTCAGCTGGCAGAACGAGACACGCTTGCGTTTCGCCATGAAGAATCCCGCACCTGGAATCATTCAGCGCCTTTGTGAAAGCGTTGGGCTAAAGGTAGTCAGCATGAAGCGTCTGAGAATAGGCGGCGTTTCGATGGGCAAGCTCCCCTTGGGGCAGTGGCGCTACCTTTCACTTCAGGAGCGCTTCTAACCGCGCTGCCCTTTACGTCTTTCACGCTTATCCAAGGATCACCCGCATGCTCAATAACGATGTATTACGCAGCGTTCGCTACATGTTGGATATCAATGACCGGAAGGTTGCCGATATCTTTAAACTGGCTGGCAAAACGGTCAACTCAGATGACATTACCGCCTTTCTCAAGCGAGATGATGAGGCAGGGTTCGAGCTGTGCCCGGACGAGTTGATGGCCAGCTTTCTGGATGGTCTGGTCTTCCACCTACGCGGCAAGGATGAGAGCCGCCCTGCCCCTCCGCTTGAGCTGCCGGTTACGAACAACCTGGTGATGAAAAAGCTACGCGTAGCTTTCGAACTCCGGGAAGAAGACATTTTGCAGATTTTGCAGTCCGTAGACTTCACTATTACCAAGCCAGAGCTCAACGCTGTGTTTCGCAAGTTTGGACACAGCAACTACCGCACCTGTGGCGATCAGTTATTACGAAATTTCCTGAAGGGCCTGACGTTACGCGTGCGAGGCTGACCTACCCGTAGCAACCGTATTCCGCCTTATGAATCAGTAGTCTATTTCATGCGCATCCACGAAGTTCAAAACCGCCTTGCCGACCTCGGCGCCAAACCCATGCACATCGGACGCGTCAGTCGCGCCTGGCTGAAAGGCCTGCCACTCGACACCGGGACACGGCATCAGCAAACGGAAAACTTTCTGCCGCTGACCGTTCGTGAAGGGCTGCCTGAGCTTGCCCGCACACTTGACGGGCTTGCTCGATTGAAATCAGAGCACCCTGCTGCCGATGGCTCGGCGCGCCTGCTCGTAGAGCTGGCCGATGGGCAGATGGTGGAAAGCGTACTGTTGCCTCGGGATGGTCTGTGCGTCTCTACACAAGTGGGATGTGCAGTAGGCTGTGTATTCTGCATGACGGGCAAGAGTGGTTTGCTGCGCCAAGTGGGTAGCGCTGAAATCGTGGCCCAGGTTGCGCTGGCTCGTCGTTTCCGGTCGGTCAAGAAAGTGGTCTTCATGGGGATGGGCGAGCCGGCCCATAATCTGGACAACGTACTGGAAGCGATCGATCTGCTCGGCACAGAGGGCGGCATCGGCCACAAGAACCTGGTGTTTTCAACCGTGGGGGACATGCGCGTATTTGAGCGTCTGCCTCAGCAAACCGTCCGTCCAGCCCTGGCGCTCTCGCTTCACACGACCCGTGCCGACCTGAGACAACAGCTGCTGCCCAAGGCCCCCCGGATAGATCCGGAAGAACTGGTCGAACTTGGCGAAGCCTATGCTCGTCAGACGGGTTATCCCATCCAGTATCAGTGGACGCTCCTGGCCGATATCAATGATAGCCAGGACGAACTGGACGGTATCCTGCGCCTACTCAAGGGCAAGTATGCCGTTATGAATATGATTCCCTACAACAGCCTGGAAAGTGATGATTACCAGCGGCCACGCAGTGAGCGTATCGTTGAGATCGTTCGCTATCTCCACAGCCGTGGTGTACTGACCAAAGTCCGTAATTCAGCCGGTCAGGATATCGAGGGCGGTTGCGGGCAACTTCGAGCGCGCGCCGTGCAGAACGTTGACAGCAAGCGGCTGATCAAGCGGGTCCGCTAAGCGCCACCCCGCCCTGGCGGCACTACCGTACCGCTTTACACATGGACACCCTTTTGCCTGAGGCCTGCTCACTGCGGACAGGCTCGCAGCAATAAGGATGTCCATGAAACTCTCGCCATACGATCATTGCCCCTTCTGCGTCCGTGCCGATATGGTTGCTAATTACAAGCAGGTCGAGCGCGAGAAGATCTACCTTTCCAATGATGACGAAGCTACCTGCTTCGAGCTGATCGGCGCAAAAAGGTGCCTATTCTCCAGCTCAACGATGGCAGCCGCATGGGTGAGCGTCTTGATAATGCCTGAAAGCTGGATGAGCTGGGCAACCTAGAGCGTGTCATACGCACCGGAGTCGATATCAGCACCACTCTTGAATGCATCGACAGCATACTTCTCGCCATTAATGGCCTGCTGTTTCCGCGTAGTGTTGCGATTAGCCCGCCGGAATTCGTAACCCAATCGGGGCGCGATTATTTTCAGCTGCGCAAGGAAGCGATGATTGAGCGCTCATTTGAGCAGGTCCTTGAGGAAATACCCCTCCACAAGCAAAGCGCAGAAAAAATGCTTGTAGGGCTAAAGGTTTTGCCCATACCGGCAGATAACGGTAACACCCTTAGCTGGGACGACGTACTGATCTATCCAACGCTGCGCAACCTGACGATGGTCAAGGGCCTGGCTATGCCACCCCATGTAAGCCACTACGTTGAGTCCGTAGCCGCACTTACCGGCACGTACACCTACTACGACAGCGCCTTGTAAGCAGTCGTTTAAGGCAAAGTTTTTCATCTGCCGGTGCGAAGAGATAGGCCTGTACACGTCCTGTGCAGGAAGGAAACCTGTTAGCTCAAAGGCCTCTGCCCTGGCAGACGCAAAAAGGATCTGTACGATGCCGGATATCGATATCCATCAAGACCCCTTCGTTCAAGGCCTGAAGGAGCGCTTGCCCAGCGACCTGAAAGAGTCGTTCACCGAGGAGCAACTCCAGGCGCTCAAGGTTGCGTTTGGCGCCCGCCAATGGGGAAAGCATGCGATTGACCTTCGCGCCACGTTCAAACTGTGGCGCTGGCGGTACTACTGTGTGTTCCTGGTTGGCCGCAACCGCCGTGATCTGTCCCGGCGCCAGCATGAGCTGTCCCAGATGGCTAAGGCGCTCGTGATTGCTGTTTTCCTGCTGTTTAGTGTCGCGGTTGGCTTGGTAATTCTCTATCTGATCAAATCGGCCCTGAACATCGATATCTTCCCCAACTTCTCGTTTGGTGTGTGGGACTGGTTCAAGAGCCAATTCAACTAGTCCACCTCTGGTAAGACAGCGCTTCCCTTAACCCTAGGACAAGCGCTGCCTTGCCATGCCTGCTTGAAACACCCCTTATCGCCCAAATCGATTTTTATATAAAAAAACATCACTTTTAAGCATATACGGGTGCTGTTATCGTGGGCATATCTGATAAGAACGCGCAGTCGTGCGCGCACAGCCTTAGCCTGAGCAGGATTTTTAATGTACGTATACGACGAATACGACCAGAGGATCGTCGAGGAACGCGTCAAGCAGTTCCGCGATCAGACCCGCCGTTATCTGGCTGGTGAGCTTTCAGGCGAAGAGTATCGCCCACTCCGCCTGCAAAACGGCCTGTATATCCAGCGCTACGCCCCCATGCTGCGTATCGCGGTACCGTATGGCCTGCTCAACACCAAGCAAGTACGCAAACTGGCGCAGATCGCTCGCGACTACGACAAAGGGTATGCCCATGTCAGTACGCGCCAGAACTTTCAGTTCAACTGGCCTGAGCTTGAAGAGATTCCGGATATTCTGGCCGAGCTGGCTACTGTGCAGATGCATGCCATCCAGACCAGTGGCAACTGTATTCGTAACACAACAACCGACCAGTTCGCCGGTGTAGCGGCGGACGAGCTAGTCGACCCACGTCCCTGGTGTGAGATCATCCGCCAGTGGTCGACCTTCCATCCCGAATTCGCCCACCTGCCACGCAAGTTCAAGATTGCCGTGAACGGCGCCAAGATGGACCGTGCCGCCATCGAGGTTCATGACATTGGTCTTGAGGCAGTCAAGAACGAAGCGGGCGAGCTTGGCTTCCGCGTGTTGGTAGGTGGCGGACAAGGCCGTACGCCTTACGTAGGTGCGTTCACCAAGGACTTCCTGCCCTGGCAGCATCTACTGACCTATCTGGAAGCGATCCTGCGCGTCTATAACCGTTATGGTCGTCGGGATAACAAGTTCAAGGCACGCATCAAGATCCTGGTGAAGGCGCTGGGTGAAGAAGCTTTTGCCGAGAAGGTCGAAGCGGAATGGGCGCATCTTAAAGACGGCCCTAGCACCCTGATCGAAGCAGAAGTCGAGCGCGTGTCCAAGTTCTTTGTTGATCCGGCTTATGAAGCGCTCGAAAACCAAAGCGAGGCCTTGACTAAGCTGGACGCCGAGAATCCGGGCTTTGCCCGCTGGAGAAGCCGCAACACCTTCCCGCACAAGAAGCCGGGCTACGTAGCGGTAACGCTATCTCTCAAGCCCACCGGCACAGCGCCTGGCGATATCACTGACAAGCAGCTCGATACCGCTGCCGAACTGGCGGACCGCTACAGCTTTGGCGAGCTTCGTACGTCCCATACGCAAAACATCATCCTGGCTGATGTCCGTCAGGATCAGTTGTTCACGCTGTGGAACGAACTGCGCGAGAATGGTTTTGCGACACCAAATGTGGGCCTTTTAACGGATATGATCTGCTGCCCAGGCGGCGATTTCTGTTCGCTGGCGAATGCCAAGTCCATTCCGGTGGCCGAGTCGATCCAGCGCCGCTTCGATGATCTGGACTATCTGTTCGATATCGGTGATATCGACCTGAACATCTCCGGCTGCATGAACGCCTGCGGGCATCACCATGTAGGCCATATCGGTATTCTGGGCGTAGACAAGAAAGGCGAAGAGTTCTACCAGGTGTCGCTCGGCGGCTATGCCGGTCGTGATGCCAGTCTGGCAAAGATCCTGGGCCCCTCCTTTGCTCAGGACGAAATGCCGGATGTGATCGAGAAGATCATCAATGTTTACGTCGATCAGCGCACCGAAGATGAGCGTTTCATCGATACCTACCGCCGTATTGGCATCGACCCCTTCAAGGAGCGCGTCTATGCAAAGAATCATTAAGGGACGTGAGGTCGTTACCGATAACTGGCACCTGCTGCCAAAGGAAACCACCTTCGAGGAAATTCCCAACAGCGATAACGTCATCATTCCCGCTGCGCTCTGGCTTGAGCATGGTCATGCCTTGACGACACGCGACGGCGGGCTGGGCGTTTGGCTGGATAGCGATGAAGAGCCGGAAAGCATTGCTGATTCCCTGGAGCATTTTCAGGTAATCGCCATTAATTTTCCGGCCTTTACTGACGGTCGCGGCTTCAGCTACGCGCGTCTGCTGCGGGAGCGTTTTGGTTACAAGGGAGAGCTTCGCGCCATTGGCGATGTGCTCCAGGACCAGCTCTTTTTCATGCAGCGTTGTGGCTTTGATGCCTATGTGATCCGTGCAGATCGTGATCCAGAAGCAGCCCTGGCAGGCCTGGACGATTTCACGGTTGCCTACCAGAGCGGTGTAGATCAGCCCCAACCGCTTTTCCGGCGACGCTTGGCCTGATGAAAAAAGCCCCATATTAGCGGGGCTTTTTTTATAGGCTATGTATTCATTGAAGATTGACGAGTGCCCGTCCGATCATTTTACCTGCCAACATCTGATTGATAGTGCCTGGCAGATCATCAAGCGGTACTTCTCGTGTGATTTCATCCAGCCCCTCCAGCCTCCACTCTGCCGAAAGCTTTTCCCACATGGCTGCTTTTACAGATAGGGGCAACTCTACCGAGTCTACCCCCAGTAGATTGACACCACGCAGAATGAACGGAAAGACCGATGCCTTGAAACCACTGCCAGCCGTCAGGCCGCAGCTGGCAACGCTTGCGCCATAGCTCAGGGACTTCACGATATTGAACAGGATGTCACCGCCCACGGTGTCTACCGCGCCGGCCCATTGCTCTTTTAAAAGCGGCTTTTCAATACCATCTAATACCGTGGCACGATCCAGGATCTGTTGTGCGCCAAGGTGATGGAGAAACTCGGCCTGCTCCAGCTTGCCTGTGGAAGCCGCTACTCGATAGCCCAGCTTGCTCAACAACTTGATGGCAAGGCTTCCAACACCACCACAAGCACCCGTTACCAGAACAGTACCCGCTTCCGGTACCAGGCCTGCATGCTCAAGCTTGTCGATACACAACCCAGCCGTCAGGCCTGCTGTACCCAGCGTCATGGCCTCACGTAGCGACAAAGCCTCAGGCCGCTTGATCACCCAGGCAGCAGGAACACGAATGTATTGCCCGAAGCCTCCCGGCGTATCCATGCCAAGGTCATACCCCGTCACGATGACCTCGTCGCCTTCTTTAAACTCATCCGACTGAGATTCGACCACGATACCGGCCGCATCGATACCAGGGGTATGAGGATAACGCCGTGTAACACCGCGATTACCAATCGCCGACAGGGCATCCTTGTAATTGAGCGAGGAATAACAGACCTTGATCAGCACCTCGCCAGCGGGCAGTTCATCGATACGGCGCTGGATGACCTCTTGCTGGAATGCCCCATGAGGGCCTTCCGTAATCCAGAGCGCCTTGAAAGTATCCATCTACCTTCTCCTAATCGTGATGCCTGAAAACCTGGGCATTACTGCCAGGGGCGATGCTGAGTGAATCTACCCCACCATGTCGTAACCAGTCGGTCGACAGTGGCGCTGGCAAACAGACCTACGCGCTCAGGCAATGTCTTTCTTTCAATAAAGCGAACCTGGAAAAGCTCTGCCACTTTGGCTCGCTCGCACAGGTACTCGTCACTGGTCTTGAGTTCATCAACCAGACGCTTACCCAATGCCGATTCACCGAGCCATACCTCTCCTGTGGCCACCTCATCCATGATCAGTTGCGGGCGATACCGATTCACGAAGCTCTTGAAGAGTTCATGGGTTTTCTCTAGGTCTTCCTGGAATTTCTCGCGCCCTTTTTCCGTATTTTCACCGAATACCGTCAAGGTGCGCTTGTATTCGCCAGCCGTAAGAACCTCATAATCGACATCGTGCTTTTTCAGCAGCTTGTGCACGTTGGGTAGCTGGGCAACAACACCGATCGAGCCCAGAATGGCGAATGGCGCACTCAGGATGCGGTCACCGATACAGGCCATCATGTATCCGCCACTGGCAGCAACTTTGTCGACACAGATCGTCAACGGAACACCTGCCTGACGGATGCGTGCCAGTTGCGAGGCTGCCAGCCCATAGCCATGCACCATGCCTCCACCGCTCTCCAGACGAACAACCACTTCATCCTTGGAAGTTGCCATCGTTAATACGGCCGTCACCTCATGGCGCAGTTGCTCAGTGGCAGACGCCTTGATGTCGCCATCGAAATTCAGCACATAGACGTGGCTCTTGGCAGCCCCTTTCTTGCGATTGGCCTTTTCTGCTTTCGCCTCCTCCTTGCGCATCGTCTTGAAGCGTTCCTTGTCAAGGACGCTCTGCTGCAAGCGGAGCCTTAGCGATTTGTAGAAATCATTCAGTTTCTGGACTTCAAGGTGTCCTCCCGTGGCACGCTTGCCTTTACTGCGTAGGGCAGCGATAAAAATCAGCACCGCCATGATGGCAATGACAACCGTAACGGTCTTAATTAGAAAACTGGCGTAATCCGCAAAAAAATCCACATGCTCTCCTTACTGTCGACAAGCCTTCCGCTCATCCACGACTCTTGATCCACTAAGCATACTCATGGCTACGCTTGCCAGCCAGCGGGACACCCAGGCAACTATAGCGTATTCAAACAACCGTATGATTTTCCATTGACAGCGAACACTAGCCACCCTACTCTCGATTCATTGCCGCTGATGAGCGGCTGGGCTAACCGCGGACGCGTCCGCATTCACGTACGACCCCTAAGGATTCCGCATATGAGCAGTGCTGACATCATCGAAAACCTGAAAAGCAAGTTCAATCCTGATGCGGCCGCCGGCCTGGATCTCACTTATCAGTTTGACATCGAAGATGGTGAGAATTATCACCTGGTTGTGAAAGATCAGACTTGCGACGTCAAGGCAGGCAATGCTGACGAGCCGGATTGCACGCTCATCATGACTACCGACACGCTCAAAGGCATCGTTTCTGGCGAAACGGATGGCATGCAGGCCTTCATGGCTGGCAAGGTTCGCGCCGAAGGCAACATGATGCTGGCCATGAAGCTCAGCGAATTGTTCCCTAACTAAGCACGTGAAAGCCGGAGCATGCTCCGGCTTTTTTATAGCGGAGAAATGACATGAGCGCAGCGTTCGATCTTACCGGCAAGACAGCATTTGTCTCTGGCGCAAGCCGCGGCATAGGTGCTGCTATCGCCCATTTGCTCGCTGCGCAGGGTGCTCATGTCATCGTATCCAGCCGCAAGGCCGACGGCTGCCAATCGGTTGCAGACGCGATTAACCAAGCTGGCGGTCAGGCAACCGTCATACCCTGCCATATCGGGGACCTTGATCAAATCAGGCAGACGTTTATCCACATCGGTGAGCGCTTTGGCTCTTTAGATATCCTGGTTAACAATGCCGCTATCAATCCGCAGTTCGGGCATATTCTCGACACGGACGCCGAGGCATTTCAAAAGACGGTTGATGTCAATATCCGCGGATATCTGTTCATGTCCATCGAGGCGGGCAAATTGATGCGCCAAGCCGGCACGGGCGGAAGCATTATTAACATAGCCTCGGTCAACGGCGTTTCGCCGGGCCTCATGCAGGGTGTTTACTCCATCACAAAGGCGGCGGTTATCAACCTCACCAAAGTCTTTGCCAAGGAATGCGCCAGTTTTGGCATCCGCTGCAACGCCTTGCTTCCCGGCCTTACCGATACACGCTTTGCATCAGCATTGGTCAATAACCCCTCCATCCTCAATCTGGCGCTTCAGCAGATTCCGCTCAAGCGTGTCGCACAACCGGACGAGATGGCTGGCGCAGCGCTATACCTTGCCAGTGATGCGTCAAGCTATACCACCGGTACGATCCTAAACGTCGACGGTGGCCTCTTGGCATAACCGCCTGGGCTTTCTAACCCCTCCATTATTAGGCACTATACGGCCCGCCCCGCCGGGATAGCGGTCTTGTCGAGCTGTAGTTATGCCTTATGATTTTGCGCTTGAACCCATCACACTTATTATCCTCGCGGCCGTTGCCTTTCTTGCAGGCTTCATCGATGCCATTGCTGGCGGAGGCGGCCTGCTAACGGTTCCCGCCCTGCTCCTTGCTGGCGTGCCTCCTCACTTGGTACTGGGTACGAACAAGCTGAGTTCGACCTTTGGCAGCGCAACGGCAGCCTATACGTTCTATCGCAAGAAACTGTTTACGCCTCTCAAATGGAAAAATGCCCTGAGCGCTACCGCACTGGGCGCAGCCGTCGGTGCAATTGGCGCACATTATCTTCCTGCACATTGGCTGGACCGGCTACTTCCGCTCGCCGTATTCGGATGCGGTATCTACCTGCTGTTTGGTCGGCTGCCTGAGGCTCCGCTGGATGCTGATGCTCAGATCCCTCGGAAGCGGCAATGGCCACAAGGGTTGGGACTGGGGTTTTACGATGGTTTGATCGGACCAGGCACGGGCGCTTTCTGGACGATCAGCACACTCATTCTCTACCGGATCGATCTCGTCAGGGCCAGCGGCGTAGCGCGCACGATGAATTTCGTCAGCAATGGCGTAGCCCTGGCGGTGTTTATCTGCCTTGGCCAAGTGGTCTGGATGCTTGGACTGACCATGGGTATTTCGCTGATGTTTGGCGCCTACCTGGGCGCCCATACAGCCATAGCCGGAGGCGCAAAATTCATACGCCCCCTGTTTATTCTGGTCGTACTGGCACTGACGGCGCGTTTAGTCTGGCAACACTGGTTCGGGCATGCCTAGCCTGCGTGCGATATAAAGCTCTATGAGGAAACGGGCAATGGACTGTTTGGCTGGCAGCTGGGGCAGATTATCCAGCTTGAACCATTGGGCATCTTCGATTTCCTCCGGCTGGCAAACAATATCTCCGCCAGCATACTCGGCATGGAAGCCCAGCATTAATGAGTGAGGAAAGGGCCAGCTCTGACTTCCCAGGTAGTGCAGGTTCTTGACGTCGACGGCTACCTCTTCCTTGACCTCACGCGCCACGCACGCCTCGATGGTCTCACCTGGCTCTACAAACCCCGCCAAGGTACTGTAAACGCCCGGTGCAAAGCGTGGAGAACGTGCCAGTAAGACTTCATCACCCCGAGTAATCAGCACAATGATACTGGGCGACAAGCGCGGATACTGGGTCAGCCCGCAGGCAGGACAATTAAGCCCGCGCTGCCCCTTGATGATCACAGTAGGCGTAGCGCAGCGGCCACAGTAACGATGGTCATTGGCCCAGGTGCCAATCTGTGCGGCATAACCCAACATCTTGAAGACGGCATGCTCGGCCTTGAGCATCAACGGGCGAAGAGGCTGCCACTCATGACCCTCAAGCTCGGGAGCAGACACGACTTCATACAGGGCAACAGCCTGGCCATCGAAATAGCCCAAGCCGTAGATACCGGATGTTGTCAGCTCTTTTAAAAACGGAGAACTCTGAGAAAACAGAACATTGTCTTCTCGGGTCAGAAAACCCATCGGACTATGGACAATGATCAAACTATCAACACTGCCTGACAGGTCCAGGCAACCCGGCTCCCAATGACTCATGCTGCGGCAACAGGCCTCCACCCTAGGGCACTTACACTCTCTGTAGCCAGCTCGAGGATATCGGGCTGCCCAGAACGGGACGCCATTGCACCGCTTTCAAGGAAGAACTCGATGCTGCTCAATGCATCCGCCAGTACTTCGAGTAGCGAAGCAGTCGGCATGTTCAAATTATTCACCATATGCGCCTGAATATACTGGGCGCAGATACCAGTCAGCTCCGCCGCACGGGCATGCTCCAGAAACAACAGAGCACCTCTCACGTTATGCAGCGTTGCAGGGACATTGGCCAAGTGTATGGCTTCACCCCTAGCGTCCAGATACGCCGAAATGGATTGTTTGGCATTGGAAAGCCCCGTCTTGGCTTCAGCCAGCAGCAGCATCTGGGCCTCGTTCAACAGGTGGTTGCCAAACGACTCGCCCTCCTGCCCTGGCGACGCGGGTACTGGGCAGGTTTCCTTGTCGGTTTCGTGCTCAAAACAGGAAACCAAGCTTTCCACATAAAGGATGGCATCGGCAAGATTGTCGAGCTGTACCTGCTCTACCGCTCCGGCTTTGGCCCACTGATTCAGCACGGGCAAATGTGCTTGCAGGGCTTGACCCGCAGAAGGCTGTCCTACCATGATCAATGTCTTCGCCAGAATACCCAGCTGGATATAGAGTCGGGCATATGCATCAGGCTCAGCCACACGCCGCTCCACAAGATCCAGCAGTTCCTTAACGGTTGCCAACTCTTCATGAATCGCTTGCGAAAGCGATTGCATAACCGCCTGGCTTGGTCCTGTCAGCCTGCGATATTCTCTGTCGAGCATCGCGTCGGTATAAGGCAGCGTATCGATGGAGAACGCTTCTCGCAGCTCTTCAGCGCGGGCACCCGAGCTTTCTGACAAGGCGATAAGGTACAGGAGATCCTTCAGGATACTACGAGGCGGTTCGTACTCCGGTACCGTCAACAGCTGACGGAGCTCACGGTCAAGACGTGAAAACAGCTGCTTCCGGGTCCGGTGAAGTAGCAGGTCGCCCTCTCGAAAAGCTTCAATGGCAGCCGCACCGACCCAACACAGCCTTGCTCCCGCTTGATCACATAAAAGATGGTCGAGGCGCGTCAGTGCACGCTCCATCAAGTTGAGGCTCGCCTTGGGGTTCTGCTCCTTAAGCAGGCCCAGCAAGCCAATCTGATACATTTGCCGCATGCGACGCGTCAGACCGCGCTGCTCGTTGAGAGACAAGTCATCAGTACGTGAGACAGGGTTACGCGGCAGATCCAGCCGGACCGTGAAAAAATAGCATTCAGGTAACGCGGGTTGCCCCGTCACGCGACGCAACTCGTTAATAGCAGGCAGTAACAGCTCCGGCATTTCTTCATAACGGCTGCGGAACTGCTCAAGGTAACGACGCAATACATGCAGGGCGTGACAGAGCGCCATCAAATGGTCGTCACGTTCTGCGCCAGCACCTGCCGGAATGTCAGTCACCAGCTCAAATGTTTCGTGGGCGAGCAGCTCGGCTCCAGCCAGCTCAATAAGGGACAGGGCGCCGCGAATCTGATGAATGCACTCGACGGCACGCTGGAGCAGACTACTGCAGTGCCGCTCCATAATGAAACGCTCTAAATTCTGTTCAGCCTGATCGATGGTCGCGAACAATTCGTCGCGCACCAGACTCAGTGCTCTCGCTCCGGTAACCATACCGTCAAACGCCTCCTGCGCTACATCCGCTTGCCATCAGTCCGGAAACTCCGGAGTTTGCCTGCTCATTTGCGCCGCCAATGCGATACGCAAATCGGTTGATTGCAGCATTGCCGCATTCCATGTGGCGATGTAATCCAACCCCTCATCTACCCGATGATCACGCATATAACCAATCATCGTCTTAGTACCGCGTATAGCCAGCGGTGATTTGGCAGCGATGGTATGCGCCAATGAAAATACGTCTTCCATCATCTGCTCAGCCGTTGCATAGATACGGTTGACCAGCCCCATGGAATACGCTTCCTCACCACTGAAAGATCGCCCTGTGTAAGCCAGCTCTCGCAGCATGCCTTCACCGATCAGATGAGGCAGGCGTTGCAATGAGCCCAGGTCAGCCACCATGCCTAGATCAATTTCCTTCAAGGCAAATTGAGCTCCGGCTGTGGCATAACGCATGTCGCATGCGGCTATCAGGTCAACAGCGCCACCCAGGCAATATCCCTGGATAGCAGCCAGAACCGGCTTGCGACACTGATCGACTGCGTTGAAAGACGATTGAAGTTCAAGAATCTTGGAGCGTAATAACTCCGAATTGCGGCCTACGTCACGTCCTAGCTGACCGGCGGTCTCGCCAAGTAACGAAAGGTCTATACCGGAAGAAAAATGAGGACCTGCACCTGACAGCACAACGGCCCGTACTGAACGCTCCTGATCGGCCCAATGAAAGAGACTGCGTATCTCCTGCCAGAACTCAGCGTTCATGGCATTGATCTTTTCGGGTCGATTGATAATCACATGAGCGACCTTGTCGACACGCTCAAGACGGAACGCGCTGAATTCTTCCATCTGCTCCTCTTCCAAGCTGGAACGATTCTCGAAAACGGGGTAGCGGACAATCAAAAGCCGCCTTGCCTTGATAGCGATATGCCGCTACTCATACTGCGACTTTAGTCACATCATAAAGCAATACGGTTCAGTTGATAATTCGAAATATTTGCACTGATGTGCCAAACAGGCGTTTCCGAGCGTCTGCGTGACATTTTGACAGGAACTGTTCAGCTGGAAAGGCATAGCGATAGGGAAACAACCTTGGCAGTTCGCCTAAACTGCCAAGGTGTAAAAGAGGTTAATGCTGGGTAGTTTGCTCTTCCATCTGAGCCCATAACGCTGGGGCGCCTGCAGACTTCTCAATGGCAGCCAGACGCGCAGCGTGATCGGCCAAATCAGCCGCACTTGCCGTGATGACTCGTGTCCTGGCACGGTCCGCTGGCAGACGGCGAATCGGGCTGATACCGCTGTCATTTCCATCACCTTCCTGCCCCTGCCCAGCAAGGGACAGGGAGGTTTGCCCGCCGGTCATGGCCAGATAAACATCGGCCAGGATCTCAGAGTCCAACAAGGCGCCGTGCAGCTCGCGGTTCGAGTTATCCACTCCATAACGCTTGCACAGCGCATCCAGGCTATTGCGCTGACCTGGATGACGCCCACGCGCCATCATGAGGGTATCGAGTACCGTGCAATGATCTGTAATCTCTGCCCACTCAGGTCGATCACCTAGCAGACGAAACTCGTTATTAATAAAGCCGATGTCGAACGCGGCGTTATGAATGATCAGCTCAGCGCCTTTGATAAACTCAAAGAATTCTTCTGCAATGTCACGAAAGCGCGGTTTGTCCGCCAGGAACTCACTGGTGATACCGTGAACGGCGATAGCACCTTCGTCAATCTCGCGATCAGGATTGAGGTAGACATGAAAATGCCGGCCCGTCAGTCGACGACCAATAACCTCAACACCACCAATCTCGATGATTCGGTGCCCGTCGGTAACGGGCATACCGGTTGTTTCCGTATCGAGTACTACGCTACGCATCTAAAGTCACCTATCACACTGTCCGCAGGGCACGGATTTCATCAACACCACGATTAGCCAGCTGGTCAGCCCGCTCGTTACCGTGATGCCCGGTATGTCCTCTTACCCACTCCCACTCGACTTCATGTCGAGCCACCTGGGCATCGAGGGCTTGCCACAAATCGGCATTCTTGACCGGCTGTTTGGCAGCGGTTTTCCAGCCGCGAGCCTTCCAGCCACGCAACCACTCTGTGATACCACGCATCACGTATTCGGAATCTGTCACGATTCGTACGTGACATGAACGTTTGAGCGCTTCAAGCGCGCGGATGGCGGCCATCAGCTCCATTCGATTGTTGGTCGTAACGGCCTCCCCGCCCCACAATTCCCGCTCGTTGCCCTTGTAGACCAGCAAGGCACCCCAACCGCCAGGGCCAGGATTTCCTTTGCAGGCACCGTCCGTGTAGATCTCTACGATGTCACTCATTCGTTCCGCTCGTTTCGCGACGGCTCACCTTGGCAACCGGCATGGGAATCAGCTTTCCACGGGGTTCACGGCGGGTCTGTGGCAAGGGACGAAGCCCGACCATCAGCTTGCGAGCCGACAATAAATAGAAGCCTGCACCTGGCGAGGGCTCGCCTTCCCGATTGCGCTCCAACCAAGACAAACGATTCTGCCAAACCGGCGAAGAAAGCGGCGGACGATAACACCCGAACCGACGTTTCTCCAACGCGAATCCCAGCAATGCCAACCAATCAGCTACACGGCTGGCACCAATACAACGGGCCTTGCGAAACGCGTCGCGGGCAAAATAATGCCTGACTCCCCAGGTACTCCAAGGGTTGATACCAAGAATCAGCAGATGCCCACCGGGCCTTACGCTAAGGGCAGCCTCTCTCAACAAGCGATGGGGTGAAAGACAGAAATCCAGACCGTGCTGGAGCAACACCACATCTGCTGCATTTTCACCCAGCGGCCAGGCACCTTCTTCGCAGGCGATATCGACACCTGGCAACGGCGGCCCAAGACGCACACCATGACGTAACTGGTCTGCGCCTGGCGGGATCTTCAAGGAGGGGCCATAGTGGACTAAATAACCTCCAAAGTGGCGCTTCAGCTCCTCGGAAAGCAGGCGCTCCTCTTCCTCAATCATTAACTGGCCCAACGGACCATCAAGCCACTGGCGAGCCGAGCGCATCAGCGTCAACCAACGCTCATCAGCCTGGGCGAATGCGTCATTTACCATATGCTTTTCCTCCAGAGGTGCTATAGAGCACCTGGATTTAGAGACGCTTGAGCACCAAGGCGGCACCCTCGATACCAAACAGCAAGTGTCCCCGACGATGGACAGCAATCTACAGACTTTAACCAGTTCTACACATGAAGACTGTATCTTTTCATAATTGCTTGCAGACTTCCGACAAGCGATAAACGCACGACACTGCTTTAGTGCTCGCTTCTGAAACTCATAAACGCCTAATATGCAATTTTGCACATCTAACGGTAGTTACCGCACATGATTCAGATAGACGCCCTTCCCGCCTTTTCCGACAACTACATCTGGTTGTTGCAGGATCCGTCTTCCAAACGTTGTGCCGTGGTAGATCCAGGCGATGCTGCCCCTGTCCTTGAATGGCTGGAACGGCATCCCGGATGGACGCTTACAGACATTCTTCTCACTCATCACCATCACGATCACGTAGGCGGTGTGCAGGCGCTCAAAGGAGCGACAGCGGCCCACGTCTACGGTCCGGCACTGGAAGGCGTACCCTGTCTGGACACCGCACTTAATGAAGGCGACAGCCTTGAAGTTTTTGAGCGCCCCTTTCACGTCCTGCATGTTCCTGGACATACCTTGGGCCATATTGCCTATGTTCGTACCGGCGCTCAGCCTTTGCTGTTCTGCGGCGATACTCTATTTGCAGGCGGCTGCGGCCGATTGTTTGAAGGGACACCTGCACAAATGCATGACTCGTTGCGTAAGTTTGCTCAGCTTGCGCCCACGACCAAAGTGTACTGTGCACATGAATATACGCTGAACAACTTGCGTTTTGCTCATGCCGTAGAACCGACTAATAACGAGCTGACCAAACGATACAGGCAGGTAGAGGCCATGCGCGAGCGAGGCGAAATGACGCTCCCCTCTACCCTAGAGCTAGAGCTTGCTACGAACCCGTTCATGCGCTGTTCAACCCCTTCTGTCAAACGCGCTACGGACGAAAGAAATGGCTTTCCAACCCGCTCGGAAGTAGAGGTTTTCACTACCTTACGCGCATGGAAAGATCATTTCTGAGGACTAGTCAATCTTGACCCTGCGGAGCGGCATTCCTAGAATCGCGCAAATTTTTCCGGGGATGCACTCAGCTAATGCCGCCACAGCCGCCACATAATGCCGACGTAGACGGACTGGCTCGCACCGCGAAACTTTCTGCTCTTTTCCTTGCTGTTTTCCTGGCGGGCTGCCAGGGAATGGCGCCTAAAGACCAGGAACGCTATCTCCCAGAAGACAGCCTGAGCAGCAATATCAATATGCATCGGGAGCCCGAGTGGATAAAGCTCGGCACCCAGAACAAGGCACCCAAGGATATCTGGGATCGCATGCGCAGTGGCTTTCAGCTGCAAAGCGAAATCGGCGTAAATCCCCGTATCGAGCAGCAGCGGCTCTGGTATGTCAGCAACCCGGCCAATATCGAAAAATCGGCTAACCGGGGCGGACTGTACCTGCACTATATTGTCGAAAGGCTTGAAGAGCGGAATATGCCCCTTGAGCTTGCCCTGCTTCCGATTGTAGAAAGCTCCTTCAACCCCTTTGCGCTTTCACGCAGCGAGGCGGCCGGGATCTGGCAATTCATTCCCACTACCGGGCGCTATTTCAACCTGCAACAGACTCGCTGGTACGATGGACGACTGGATATCACAGCGTCTACCAACGCAGCGCTCGATTATCTTTCCAAGCTCCACGATATGTTCAATGGCGACTGGCTACTGGCACTGGCAGCCTATAACGCCGGCGAGGGTACTGTAGGTCGCGCCATTGAACGCAACCAAAAGCTTGGATTGCCTACTGACTACTGGAACCTGTCTTCGCTTCCACAGGAAACACAGGACTACGTACCCAAGCTGCTGGCCGTTTCCCAGCTGATCATGAACCCGGAATCATACGGCATCCAACTGGACTCGATTGCCAACGAGCCCTATTTCGAAGTCGTCAAGATCAAGCAGCATCTAGATCTTGCTAAAGTTGCCAAGCTGGCTGATCTCGATGAGGACGAACTATATCGCCTGAACCCGGCGTATACCCGTCGGGTTACCATGGACGGACCCAAACAGCTCTTGATTCCGGCAGAAAAAGCCGAGTTATTACTCGAAAACCTGGCGAACGAATCCTCTGAAGCGATCGTAAAATGGCAGGAATACACGGTGCGCCGTGGTGATAGCCTGGGCGCTATCGCCAATCGCTATAGCGTAAGCACTCAACAGATCCTGTCACTCAACAAGCTGAAGTCCAGCCGACTGGCTGCAGGCCAGAGACTGATGATTCCTCGCGTATCAGGTAGTATTTCACCAGTCACTAGCCAGAAAGACGTTGCCGCCCTTGTTGAGGAGCCGGTGACTCGTACCTACCGGGTCAGAAGTGGCGATAATCTCTGGACCATCGCTCGCGACAACAAGGTCGAGCTGGGCGACCTGAAACGCTGGAACAATTTGGGCAAGCAGGGCCTTAGGGCAGGCCAGGTACTCAAGCTCTATGGCGCACCGGTGAAAGCAAGCAAGCTAGCCAACAGCAGCAAATCGCGCCAGAACGTGACGTATTATAGAGTCAAGCCGGGCGACTCCTTGTACATGATTGCTAAACATTTCAATGTACAACTGCAATCTATCCAGCAGTGGAATCCCAAGAGTGGAAAAAACCTCACGCCTGGCCAAACCTTGACCTTGTATCTCGATTGATGGGTCTTGGTGCGTCACAGGTAGTCATATACGTCTCTTTTTCCTGCTGAAACGAACTGGTACCGTTACTGCTCAACGCCTTACAGAAAGAGTTCTGCCTGGCCGTACAGCTTATGATCAAGCCAGCCTCTCCGACACATACAATGAGCGCTAAGATGGCCCTTCGTTTTTCTGCCTGGATTCATGGCGCTCTTTTCGCCGCCGCGCTAGGGCTGGTGTATGGTAACGCCCATGCTGCCCCTCAGCATGCAGTTACCTTGTATGATGAGGCCCCCAAGTATCCAGCAAACTTTAGTCATTTTGATTACACCAATCCAAATGCTCCTAAAGGCGGCACCCTACGCCTGTCCGGCTTCGGTGGCTTCGATACGCTCAATCCCTTCAACAACAAGGGAACGCCCCCTGCCCAGATCAGCCTGATTTATGAAACGCTGACATTTCATGCTCAGGATGAGCCTTTCACCGAATACGGGTTGCTGGCCGAAAAGATCGAAAAAGCCTCTGACAACAGCTACGTTCGCTTTTACCTGCGTCCCCAGGCTCGATTCAATGATGGAACACCAGTCACGGCTGATGACGTAGTGTTCACCTTCAACGCGTTGGTCAATCAGGGCGATCCGCTCTACCGCAGCTATTACGCGGATGTAAAAGAAGTCAAAGCTGAGAGCCGGCTGGTGGTCCGTTTTGACTTCAAGACAACCCAAAATCGTGAGCTGCCTCTTATTCTGGGGCAGCTACCGGTTCTGCCAAAGGCATGGTGGGCCAGCCGGGACTTTGGGAAGTCTTCTCTGGAACCACCTCTTGGTAGCGGTCCTTACCGAATCGCCAGCCTGCAGGCCGGGCGCTCGCTTAGGCTTGAGCGTGTAAAAGACTGGTGGGGTAAGGATCTTGCCGTTAACAAGGGCTTCTACAACTTCGACACTATCACGGTTGACTACTACCGTGACCAGAACGTAGGGCTGGAGGCGTTCAAGGCGAATCAGTTCGATATAAACCAGGAGATGTCCGCCAAGAATTGGGCAACTGCTTACGAAACGCCGGCCTTGAGAGAAGGACGCATCGTCAAGGCAGAAATACCTAATCATGAGCCTCAAGGCATGCAGGCTTTTATTTACAACCTGCGCCGTCCCATGTTTCAGGACAAGCGGGTACGCCAGGCTATTGCGCTCCTGTTCGACTTTGAATGGAGCAATCGTCAGCTGTTTTACGGCGCCTATACACGTAACAACAGTTACTTCGAAAACTCCGAACTGGCTGCCAGAGGACTACCCGGCCCAGAAGAGCTGAAGGTTCTGGAACCTCTACACGATCAACTGCCTCCACAAGTCTTTAGCCAATCGCTGGAGCCTTCCCGTACCGACGGAAGCGGAATTATCCGACCGCAACAACGAGAGGCGTACCGGCTCTTGCTGGAAGCGGGCTATCACATCGAAAACGATCGCATGGTGGATACACAAGGAAATCCATTGCGCTTTGAGTTCATGTTGGCCCAACCCGCCTTTGAAAGAGTGCTGCTGCCCTACAAACGCAACCTCGCGGAAGTTGGTATCACCCTGGATATTCGGCGGGTAGATGTATCCCAGTTCGTCAATCGTGTACGCTCCCGCGACTTCGATATGACAATTTTCAGCTGGCCACAGTCCAGCTCGCCCGGTAATGAACAGCGTGACTTCTGGCACTCAACCAGTGCAGATGACCCTGGAAGTCGTAATCTGCTCGGACTGAAGGACCCTGCCATCGATCGTCTCGTGGAGATGCTAATCGGCGCCGATACTCGTGCTTCACTAATTACCCATGCCAAAGCGCTAGATCGCGCCTTGCTTTGGGGGTATTACGTCGTTCCCAACTGGTATACCGACCGCTGGCGAGTTGCCTACTGGAACCGCTTCGGACGCCCCGCTAAGCAACCCGACTCCGATTTCGGCCTTATGACTTGGTGGCAAGTCAGCGATACGGCACGCAAAACGTCGCAGGTGAATCCCTGATGCTGTCCTATGCCCTGCGGCGATTGCTGCTGATTATTCCTACGCTGTTCGGCATTTTGCTCATCAACTTCATTATTATTCAGGCCTCTCCTGGCGGTCCTGTTGACCAGGCCATGGCTCGCCTGCAAGGTTTGGGCGCGGGTGGCGCAACAAGCCGCATTACGGGCAGCGGGAGCGAGTCGGCAGAGCATGGCAATACACATTATCGCGGTGCCCAGGGCCTGGATGAGGATCTGATCAAGCAGCTCGAAAAGCAATACGGTTTTGATAAACCTGCAACGCAGCGCTTCTGGCTGATGATAAAAAGCTATGCCCAACTGGATTTTGGCCAGAGCTTTTTCAGGGACGCCAAAGTAACTGACCTTATCCTGGAAAAGTTGCCGGTCTCAATTTCCCTTGGCCTGTGGAGTACACTGATTCTGTATCTGGTCAGCATTCCACTGGGCATTACCAAGGCTATCCGCCACGGCAGTACGTTCGATGTATGGACCAGCTCCGCCATCGTCATTGGCTATGCGATCCCAGCCTTTCTGTTCGGTATCCTGCTGATCGTACTGTTTGCAGGCGGCAGTTACCTGCAGTGGTTTCCACTGCGTGGCCTGACATCACCCAACTTCGACGAACTGACGCTAGGTAGCAAGATCGTCGACTACTTCTGGCACTTGGCGCTCCCGGTAACTACCCTTGTGATCGGCGGCTTTGCAACGCTTACGTTATTGACCAAGAACAGTTTTCTGGACGAAATCAATAAGCAGTATGTCATCACCGCACGGGCCAAAGGCCTGACAGAGCGCCGCGTCCTCTATGGGCATGTTTTTCGAAACGCCATGCTTTTGGTCATATCAGGTGTCCCTGCGGCATTACTGGGCGTATTTTTCACCGGCTCATTATTGATTGAAGTGATCTTTTCCCTGGATGGCCTCGGGCTGCTTAGCTTCGAGTCAGTCATGAGCCGGGATTACCCAGTCGTATTCGGAACACTGTTTTTATTCACTCTGTTCGGGTTGGTGACCAAATTAATCAGCGACCTGACTTATATGCTGATCGATCCTCGCATTGACTTTGAAAGCCGAGACTACTGATGCCGCGTCTTTCCCCCCTCAATCAACGCCGCTGGAGTCGCTTCAAGGCTCATAAACGAGGCTGGTATTCGCTCTGGCTGTTTATCGTCCTGTTTGTTCTTTGTCTCTGCGCAGAGCTTATTGCCAATGACAAACCCTTGGTCATTCATGTCGATGATCAGTGGTATTTCCCTGCGTTGGTGCATTACAACGAAACCGACTTTGGCGGTGAGTTTCCTCTGGAGCCCAATTACAAAGGCCCCTACTTCGAAAAGCTGATGACTGAAAAAGCAGCCTCTATGGTATGGCCGCTCATTCCGTTCAGCTACGACAGCATCAATTACGACCTCAATATCCCAGCCCCCGCCCCACCCTCGGCACAAAATTGGCTAGGGACGGATGATCAGGCAAGAGACGTTCTGGCCCGTATCATCTATGGCTTTCGCATATCGGTCCTATTCGCCTTGATTCTAACCATCGGCAGCAGCCTGATTGGCGTGCTTGTAGGCGCGCTACAAGGTTATTTCGGCGGTTGGGTAGATCTTCTAGGGCAGCGCTTTCTGGAGATCTGGTCAGGTCTGCCCGTGCTGTTCCTACTGATCATCCTGTCCAGTTTTGTACAGCCTAACTTCTGGTGGCTGCTGGGCATCATGCTGCTGTTTTCATGGACGTCTCTGGTAGATGTTGTGCGCGCTGAATTCTTGCGTGGCCGTAACCTTGAATATGTACGTGCGGCACGCGCGCTCGGCATGAAAGATCCTGCGATCATGTTTCATCATATTTTGCCAAACGCCATGATCGCTACCATGACCTTTCTTCCCTTCCTGCTCACGGCAGCGATTGGAACCTTAACGTCCCTGGATTTTCTAGGGTTTGGGCTTCCGGCTGGTGCACCCTCCCTGGGCGAGCTGATCGCTCAGGGTAAAGAAAATCTGCAGGCGCCCTGGCTGGGCATCTCGGCCTTTGTGACATTGGCCTTGATGTTAAGCCTTCTAGTATTCATTGGCGAGGCGGCACGCGATGCATTCGACCCCCGAAAATAACGTGGCGTCTTCTGCCCAGCAGACCACCCGACTGCTTGAAGTGCATGATCTGTGCGTCGAATTTCGCAACGGACAAGAGGTAGTTCGTGCAGTCGAGCAGGTATCGTTCGATATTTACCCTGGCGAGACCTTGGCTCTTGTCGGTGAAAGCGGCTCGGGCAAGTCTGTAACAGCTCATTCGTTGCTGCGTTTATTACCAGCGTCCACCGCCCACTATCCTGCCGGCCGTATCCTGTACGGTGGCCAAGATCTGCTGAAGTTGCCTGAAAGGAAACTGTACGGAATACGCGGGAATCGCATCGCCATGATCTTTCAGGAGCCGATGACGTCCCTCAACCCACTGCATACACTCGATAAGCAGCTAGGCGAAGTCTTGGCGCTGCATAAAGGCATGAAAGGTCCTGCCGCACGCAAGCGTATGGTCGAACTTCTCGATCTGGTAGGCATTCCCGATCCAGCCAGCCGCCTTTCAGCTTACCCACATGAGCTTTCGGGCGGTCAGCGTCAGCGCGTCATGATTGCCATGGCGCTGGCATGCGAGCCGGATCTGCTCATTGCTGACGAGCCCACTACTGCACTGGATGTTACCGTTCAGCAAAAGGTTCTACACCTTTTGAAAGATCTGCAGAAGCGATTAGGCATGTCGATCCTGCTTATCAGCCATGATCTGAACCTGGTACGTCAGATTGCCGATCGAATATGTGTCATGCAACGTGGTCGCATCGTCGAACAGGAAACGTGCAAGACGCTGTTTCAACATCCACAGCATCCTTACACACAGTTACTGCTGGCAGCGGAGCCGAGTGGCGACCCGATTCCCAGCCATCCTGCACCTGTAGAACTGGCTACTGAACATTTGAGCGTCTGGTTTCCGATTCGTAAAGGGCTGTTTCGTCGAACGGTTGATCACGTAAAAGCCGTTGACGACGTCTCACTAGCGGTTCCACGAGGTCAAACCTTGGGCATTGTGGGTGAGAGCGGCTCTGGTAAAACCACATTGGGCCTGGCCATTCTTCGTCTATTGGAAAGCCGCGGCCGCATACGCTTCGGCAATCAGGCGCTTGATCAGTTATCCTCTGCCCAAATTCGACCGTTGCGGCGACAGATGCAAGTGGTCTTTCAGGACCCTTACGGTAGCCTGAGTCCACGCATGTCCGTTAGCGACATCGTGGGAGAAGGACTGAGAATCCATCGCATAGGAACACCAGAAGAACAGGAGACAGCAATAATCGGGGCATTACGGGAGGTAGGACTCGATCCAGAGGTCCGCCATCGTTATCCTCACGAGTTTTCAGGTGGGCAACGGCAACGCATCGCCATTGCCCGGGCTCTGATAGTGAAACCTTCGTTGATCTTGCTGGATGAGCCTACCTCAGCGCTCGACAGGACAGTTCAGCGGCAGGTCGTGGACCTGCTTCGCGATCTGCAGGCCAAACACAATCTGACTTATCTGTTCATCAGCCATGACCTGGCTGTTGTAAGAGCGCTGAGTCACCAACTGCTGGTGATGAAAGCGGGCCAGGTTGTAGAACAAGGGAGTGCTGAAGATGTCTTTCAACGACCTCAGCACCCGTATACACGGCAGCTATTGGATGCGGCACTTGCATCGTCCGCCCCTGCCTATTAACCAAGAGGAAGAAAACACATGGGATTTCTCGCCGGTAAGCGCGTCCTGATCGTAGGCGTCGCCAGCAAATTGTCCATTGCCTCCGGTATCGCTGCTGCGATGCACCGTGAAGGTGCCGAACTGGCCTTTACCTATCAGAACGACAAGCTCAAGTCCCGCGTTGAAGAGTTCGCGGCTGGCTGGGGTTCCAATGCCGATTTGTGCTTCCCTTGCGATGTTGCCAAAGACGAAGAAATCGAAGCGGTGTTTACAGAGCTCTCCAAGAAGTGGGACGGCCTGGACATCATCGTTCATTCTGTTGGCTTTGCACCCGGCGATCAGCTGGACGGCGACTTTACTGAAGTGACAACCCGTGAAGGCTTCCGTATCGCTCACGACATCAGTGCCTACAGCTTTGTTGCGCTGGCCAAGGCGGGACGCGAAATGATGAAGGGCCGCAACGGCAGCTTGTTGACCCTGTCCTATCTGGGTGCCGAGCGCACCATGCCCAACTACAATGTCATGGGCATGGCCAAGGCCAGCCTTGAGGCAGGTGTCCGCTATCTGGCAGGCAGCCTTGGCCCGGAAGGCACTCGCGTCAATGCTATCTCGGCTGGCCCCATTCGCACCCTAGCGGCCTCGGGCATCAAGAGCTTCCGCAAGATGCTTGCAGCTAACGAGCGCCAAACCCCTCTGCGTCGTAACGTGACCATTGAAGAGGTCGGCAACGCCGGTGCCTTCCTATGCTCGGACTTGGCGTCAGGCATCAGCGGCGAAATTCTTTATGTCGATGGCGGCTTCAACACTACCGCCATGGGTCAGATAGAAGAGTAACGTAAAAGCACTATGAATAAAAAAGGCCCCTCAAGGGCCTTTTTTATGGTGTATCGCTTCGTATCTGTGCATGGCTGAGAAGAGTAAAAATAAACGTTCCGCCTACAATATTACCCGCCAAGGTAGGCCCAACGAAGACAAGCCCGAACTCTGTCCATGAAAGCTCGCCGGAAAACACCAGATAAGAGACTTCAGCCGACCCCACAATAATATGGGTGAAGTCACCCAAAGCCATCAGGTAGGTGATCGCAATGATTATCCAAATCTTGGCATGCTCTGCTGACGATATCATCCAGACCATGGTTGCGATCATCCATCCAGAAATGATTCCCTTTGAAAACATTTCTGGTACGCCATTTTCCATTACTTTCCGGCCTATCTCCAGAAAGGCCGCATCGACTCTGGGTTCGAACAGAGGAAGGTAAAGCACGACATAGGAAATGAGCGATGTGCCGATCAAGTTACCTATAAGAACGATGCCCCATAACCGCAGCAATTGCCTGAACATATGCAATGACGGCTGCGTCATTACAGGAAGCACCGCCGTAATGGTGTTTTCGGTAAAGAGTTGCTGTCGAGCCAGAATTACGGCCAGAAAACCCACCGAATAACCAAAGCTCGAAATAAGCTTGCTTGTCTCTCCCTCAGGGAGATGAGAATTCAAAAGCCCCATCGCTATCAGCGAAAGGCCCATGGTTAGTCCTGCGCCCAGAGCAGACCAGAAAAGCGCACTGCTACTTCTCTCAAGCTCCTGCTCGCCTTGCTTTCTGATAGTTTCATGGAGAACCGCCGCGCGAGGCGGCTGGTTCTCACTGACATCCTGCTCTTCCTCAGCGGTAAGACCAGGCGTTTTTCCCTTATCGACCGAATCCATAGAGCTTCCTCGCTCAGCGGGTACTTTCTTCCCAGATAAGACTGCCATCCTCAGCGACTTCAACTACCCGGCTAAGCGCTGCGTCAGCAGCTTCTTCAGCCTCGGATGCCAAGTCGAAATGTCGCTCAGTGGCTACTCGATGAAAATGAGGCTGACTTCCTTCCTCTCGGGCCTTAACGCCAATCACGGCTTCAAAGCCATCTTGCGCAGGTACGGCGGATGAAATCGCTTCGAAATGTTCGAAATGCTTGATTGCCATAGATACAGTCCTCTCCACGTTAACGTTGGCGTCCACAAGCCAACCGGATACTTAGTAGACTGATAAGGCTAGGAAACGATCTGCCCGAGGTATAAAAGAATAAGTATCTGTTAGTACAACACAACAGATCGCCATACCATGGCAGGGCATCGACTATTGTCGGCAGAAAGTTGGATCAACTAAAAGCGGCGTTAAGCCAGGAGCCGCTGGATGTAGTCCTGCAGCTTGTCCAAAGCAAAAGGCTTGGCCAATACTGGAGCTGTGCCAATCAGCGGACTGCCTGTATCCATAATTTCAGCCGGATAGCCACTGATAAACATTACTTTGAGGTCAGGACGTAGCTTAAGTGCCGGCTCGGCAATCATTACGCCCGACACGCCATCAGGCAATCTGTAGTCAGTGATCAGAAGATCGAGGTCAGGCTTTGTAGCCAGAATAAGAAAGGCTTCGGTCGATGAAGGCGCCTGAAGCACCTTGTAACCAAGCTCAGTAAGGTAATCAACGAGTATTAACAAGACCTGAGGTTCATCCTCTACGATTAATACTACTTTATCTGTAGAACTCATGAACCGTCTCACTCGATTAAACACGCAGCTTTGACCACGAAACAGGCTCAAGTTCCCCGTATTGGAAACTTGAGCTTTTAAATCTATATACCTTACTTATCGCTTTTATCGCCCTGCTCTTCTTTTGGTGAAGGCGTGACGTCACCCCCCACGTCAGCGCCGGCGCCTTTACCTGTGGATGATCCGTCAGGCGTCCCCATGCCGGCAGAGTTAGGGCTTGTCTTATCGTCAGCCAATGCCATGCCAGTCACAGACATCAGTCCCGTCAACGCCAATACAGCTAGTGCTTTGGTTTTCATAGCGGCCCCCATCTTAGATTAGTGGTCTTCTTTTCACTTCGAAGCATTGCCTCGTCAAAGATAGACCTGATCACTCGACGGGTGTTCAAGACCAATCTCTATCGACCGACACTTTCATTACCAAAACTCATGGGCAATAAATAAAAAGCCCCGCGTGAGCGAGGCTTTTGAGCAAAGACGATTTTTTGCGTTTAAGCGCGCAAGTGACCAAACCACTCAATGGCCGAACGCCAAATGCAGATTCCAATGAAGTATCCAGACATGGCAAACCAGATTGCCAACAAAGTTGGACTATGGTCAGGATGATTAAGAATCAGCAACATACTGCACAGCAGCCAGACGAACGTTACTGCAATATTGATAGGCATGAACTTGCGCACTCGGAAAGGGTGCAAGAATTTCATGCGCGTCAAAGTCAGCATCGCCAGCACAATAACGCCCAATAGCGTCAGCCACGGTGCTGGCGACAGGATATACAAATAAAGCGCCACCACATTCCAGGCTGCTGGAAAGCCTACAAAGTAGTTATCGCTGCTCTTCATGTTCACGTTACAGAAACAGAACAAGGAAGACACCAGAATCACTGAAACGGTAAAGAGCGCGGTGTAGCTTGGTAAAGGTATGTACTTGTAAATGAACAACGCCGGAATGAAGACATACGTAAGGTAGTCAATCGCCAGATCAAGTACTGAACCGTCGAAATGGGGCAGAACAGATTTGGTATTGAGCTTGCGCGCCAGGGTTCCGTCCAGACCATCTACAATCAGGGCAGCACCGAGCCACAGCAGGCATTCTTTGGGCTGATTATCAAACAGGGCAAGTGTTGCAAGCAACGCCAGGACAACACCCGTGGCGGTGACGCCATGGGCGCCCCAGGCTTTGAGCTTGTCTGAGGGCATGGTCAATATCACAGCGAATCTCTTCGTGGCATGAAATAAGGCTTATACAGTCGGCGCAAAGAAAAACAAACCGGCCATATGGTTAATAAATCAGATCTAGAATACAGGAGTTTGGAAAGGATACCGATACGAACATTCATGATGCTACCGACAAGACAAAGCGTACCCCTATAGAGTTCGCTGGAATATGAGGTATTTCGTCTTTTTGGCGTCTTCCAAATTAAAAAGCACGCGTAGCCAAGGATACGATACCGATCTTCGATTAGACGGGGGCTTTCCTGATAAGCTAGCGCTCAAGCTCGCCGAAGTTACTGACCTCTATTTCCGATGTCGTATTGGAATAGGCTGTAACGTAGTAACTGGAACACCCCATGACCGCCTCGAACACTCACCCAGCCTTGAACAAGCCTTCTACACTGTCACGCCGCTTCTCCGTTGCGCCAATGATGGACTGGACGGACAAACATTGCCGCTTTTTCATGCGCCTGCTTTCGAAGCGAACACTGCTTTACACCGAGATGGTAACAACAGGCGCCTTGCTTCGAGGCGATCCGGCACGCTTTTTAGCGTACGACCAAAGTGAGCATCCTATCGCGCTGCAGCTAGGCGGCAGTACTCCGCATGAGCTGGCAGCCTGTGCCCGCCTAGCCGAAGCAGCAGGTTACGATGAGGTCAACCTGAACGTTGGCTGCCCAAGCGATAGGGTACAGAATAACATGATTGGCGCCTGCCTGATGGCTCACCCTCAACTGGTGGCTGATTGCGTAAAGGCAATGCGCGACGCGGTAAGTATTCCCGTTACGGTAAAACACCGTATTGGGATCAATGGCCGAGACAGCTATGATCAGCTGCAGGAGTTCATTACCACCGTCAACGAAGCGGGCTGCAATAGTTTTACCGTACACGCACGCATTGCCATTCTGGAAGGATTGTCTCCCAAGCAGAATCGTGAAGTCCCGCCGCTGCGTTATGACGTAGCCGCACAACTGATGAATGATTTTCCAGATCTTGAATTCATTCTGAATGGCGGCATTAAGACCTTGGAAGAAGCACAGACTCACCTGAAGACTTTCAATGGCGTCATGCTTGGCCGTGAGGCTTATCACAACCCGTATCTTCTGGCGTCTGTGGATCAATTAGTGTTCGGTGATGACCGTGCCATTACGACTCGGCACCAGGTGTTACAGTCGCTTCGTCCGTATATAGACAAGCATCTGGCGTCAGGCGGCGCCATGCATCACATAACCCGGCACATTCTGGGCCTTTCGCAGGGAATTAAGGGAGGGCGCCGCTTCAGGCAGCTACTCTCAGTAGATGTGCATAAAAGCTCAGAACCGCTACGTATATTTGACCAAGCCACTGAACTCTTGGAAGGTCATTGAATCTGGTCAAACACTCTAATCACTACGTGAGGATCGATAGCAAGCATGAACAAGCTAGAGCAACTCAAGCAATACACTACAGTAGTAGCCGATACAGGTGATCTGGACGCTATCACACGTCTGAAGCCTGTCGATGCTACGACCAACCCTTCCCTTCTGCTGAAAGCGGCAGCATTGCCCCGCTACGCTCAACTGCTAGGCGACGCTCTCAACGATACGGGTGACGACATTGGCCTGGCTTGCGACAAGTTTGCGGTTGCTGTTGGCAAGGAAATTCTTAATGTCATTCCGGGCCGCATTTCGACTGAAGTCGATGCCAGGCTTTCGTTTGATACAAATGCAACCCTGAGCCGTGCAGAGCGCTTGATTGACCTGTACGAGAAAGCCGGAATCAGCAAAGACCGAGTACTCATCAAAATTGCCTCCACATGGGAAGGCATTCGCGCTGCTGAAAAGCTCGAAAAAGATGGTATTCAAACTAATCTGACTTTGCTCTTTTCCTTTGCCCAGGCGGCAGCTTGCGCTGATGCTGGCGTTTTCCTGATCTCTCCATTCGTTGGTCGTATCTACGACTGGTACAAGAAAGCCGAAGGCCGTGACTTTACTGGAAAGGAAGACCCAGGCGTACAGTCAGTTTCCCGTATTTATCAGTACTACAAAGCCAACAAGTTCGAAACCGTGGTGATGGGTGCAAGCTTCCGTAACCTCAACCAAATCGAACAACTGGCAGGATGTGATCGCTTGACGATCAGCCCAGAGCTACTGCAGAGCCTGTCTGAAGATGAAGGCACGCTTGAGCGTAACCTGGTAGCAGGCGGCACAGCCGAGCCGTTGCATTCCCTTAACGAAAGTGCTTTCCGCTGGTCTTTGAATGAAGACGCCATGGCCACCGAGAAACTGGCGGAAGGCATCCGCCAATTCGCTCGTGATCAGGAAAAACTGGAAGGCCTGATTAGCGCCAAGAAGTAATGCCAGACCTGGTCAATGCTTTTCTAAAGCATTGACCAGGTCCTTGAATGCTTCACGATTGGATTCATTCAAACTCATCAGTATACGATGAGCCTCTAGCACCTTATCCCTGACGACTTCCTCAGACTCATCCTGCGGGGGGAGGTCATGCAGACAGTCCGAACATGGCACGGGCTGATTCACGATATTGAATACCTGATCAAAACCCATCGAATCCAACAGTCGTGTGATATCTGGATTGGTGGTGACCAATGTTGGCAAGAGGCCAATCTTTTGACGTGAAAGAATAGAGAGCTTTGCCAATAAGCCTAGCGTTGTACTATCGATACTTTTAGTGTCGATCAGATCGATTACGATTGATGAAAAATTCAATGCAGAAAAGATCTGTTCAATAGTGGCATCCAGCGCCGAGCATAATGTCAAGCGCACCTCGCCGATGAATTTGAGAACAAAGGTGCCATTCATTTCAGCGAACTGGATTTTACCGGTACTCATGCAAGGTTCCTGCTTAACACCAGCATGGCGATATCATCCGGCATCTCGCCCAAGTTGGCCAGTCCAAGCTGTTTCGAAATCCCACCTAGCGTCCCATTGGCCAGGCGGACCTGTTCAGGTAAAGAAGCCTCTTTCGCTTTCAAGTTCTCTCCAGGCAATAAATCAAAAATCCCATCGGAAAACAGCGCAAGGCTGAAACTGGCGGGTAACTCCAAAGTATGGTCTGAATAGCTGGCCTCTTCAAAAAGGCCAACCGGAAACCCCTTCCCCTGCAAAAAGCGTGTCTCTTCTGCAGTGTGCAACACAGGAAGCGGCAAGTGCCCACCAATACTGTAAGTAAGTACACCACTGTCTTCATCGATCACGCCACCCAACATGGTAACGTGTTTGCCCAGCTTACAGTTCAGCAAGCCACGATTGATATGCCCCAGCACATCGGAAGGCCTGAACTCAGGCAGAGTGCCATTACGACGAGATTCATACAACAGCCGCGTCGTCATAAACTTGAGCAACACCGTTACAAACGCTGACGACGCTCCATGTCCGGAAACATCTGCCAGATAAAAAGCGATACGGTGCTCATCAACGCGAAAATAATCGACAAAATCACCAGACAGATACAAAGATGGAATGATCTGGTGAGCGAAATTCAAACCATTGGTTTCCCAGGGTGTTACCGGCAGCATATTCATTTGCACTTGCCGGCCGGCATTCTGGTCCTCCTGTAAAAGACTCAGGCTCGCCTGAAGCTCTCGATTGGCATTTTCCAGTTTGATGCGATAACGATCATTTTCAAGGCGAAGCCTTGCACGGTCGAGCGCCCGAATAACCGAATGTTCTAGAACAGCCAGATCCTCAAGAGGCTTGATGAGATAGTCGGCCGCGCCCAATCTCAGCGCCTCGACAACATCACTCATTACCCCTGCGCCCGAGAGGACTATGACAGGCGTATCGAGCGACATTTCCGAAATGCGCCGTAACAAGGAAAGCCCATCCAGCTGAGGCATTCTAAGGTCGCAGATAATGAGATCCGGCTGCTCACGCTCGAAGACCTGCAAACCCTGCATGCCGTTCGAAGCCTGTAAGACCGTAAAGCCGCTATCTTCGAGATAGTCCGCCAGACTCAGGCGTACAACCTCATCATCATCGATAATCAAAAGTGTGGCGCTGGGATTAGGCATAAACTATCCAGGCATGCGTATCCCTATGAGGTGGTCTTTTGGATCAGGCCAGGGTGCACGCAATAGGTACTATTTTTAATACGGCGCAGACACTACTCCCATCAGCCGAGCCGTTCAAGCGCCCCTTCTATCCAAACGGCTGAGGCTAGCTTTACAAGGCCTTGAGGCTAAGGCTATATGGTTTCGTTTACTTGCGAAGTACCTTTATTGAGAGACTTGTTCCAATGAGCTTAAGCGATCGTTCGTACAGCGAAAAGCGCGACTTTATTAGAATGCAGATTGATTCCAAGGCTATTCTTCGGACAAATGGCGAAGAAATAGACGCAATTTGCCGTGATTTGTCGAGCACAGGGCTTCAGATCGAAGCTAAGAGTCACGTCAAGGAAGGAGACAAAGTGATCGTAGTGATCCCCTCTGAACACCCGGAGCTACAAGGGCTAGAAGCCGAAGCCGAAGTGATTCGCGTCACATCTTTGGAACAAGGCAGTCAACTGCTAGGACTCAGCATCCTTTCCATGAATTAGATCACAGATCAGCATCACGTCAAGCAGAGACCTGCTGCCTGACGTGATGAGTCCTCTTAAAAGTCGTCTACCACGTTACCGTCTTTAATCTTGTATTCGCGACTTTGTAAGTAAGCGTTACGGATAAAGATGTACTTGTCGCCTGTAATCATTTTCTCGGCATCAAGCAGGTTAGCGCGTGTATCTACTACACTCAGCGCAAATGCCGAATTCCTCGCCGCTACATCACCCATATAGGGGTATGGCGAGGCATAGGAATCAGGAATTCGGCCTAGTCCATCACGTACTGTGCTGGGACCCAGGAAAGGCAAGACGACATACGGGCCGCTACCAACGCCCCAATGACCTAATGTCTGACCGAAGTCTTCGTCATTTCTCGTCAGTCCTGCATGAGTCGCCACATCAAATATACCCAATACACCCAGCGTGGTGTTCATGAGCAAACGTGCGGTATCTACACCGGCGGCATACGGTTTTGCCTGCAAAACGTCATTAGCTAAATTGCCAACATCACCAATGTTACGAAAAACATTACTGACTCCCGTTTGCACGATGTCAGGTGTGATCTTGTTATAACCCTGTGCAATAGGCTTCAGCGCATAGGTATCAAGCGTGTCATTAAAACGGAAAATACCTCGGTTGACCCCTTCCCATGGATCATCTTCCGAGGCAGCCAACACAGCGGTACTCGCGACAGTCAACATTGCGCCAAAGGCAATGCCGCCGATACGGGTACTCCATGCTCCTTTGTTAAACGGCATCATATTCTCCTGATGAGTTTGTCCAGTCTTACTGGCAGAGTGGCAAAATTATAACCGCGATGTCTTTGCAATTGGTTACGGATGAAACAACTTGCCTTATTGACCTTTGATCACTCAATTAGGTCTACAGGTGGGTACGCTTCAAAAGGAGAAAACGTATGCCCGCCTCTCGCCTGCAACAGGAGCTGATCGAACTACAGCACCAGCTCAAGACAAGCCCTCCTGAAAGCGAGGAAGATCGCGCCTCGCTAGAACTGTTAATTAGGGATATAGAACTGCAGCTTGCTCACGAAGACTCGACCAAGCCGGATTCCAATCTCGTCGATGGCGTAAATCTGGCAGTCGAGCGGTTTGAAGTCAGCCACCCCAGAGTAGCGAACACCCTCCGCTCGATCATGCAGAGCCTTGCGAGCATGGGTATCTGACGTCACTGACGGGCCAAGCGCCCTGCTACCGGCAGATGTGCGGCATGAGTGCTTCGATAAGGATTGATATCAAGCCCTCCCCGCCGCACATACCGCGCATAAACAGTAAGCGACTCCGGCTCCAGCACGCTACGCAAATCAAGAAACATGCGCTCGACGCACTGCTCATGAAAATCTGCATGGCGCCTGAAAGAGATGATGTAAGCGAGCAATGACGCCCGATCAAGCACTGCTCTGCCCTCATACTCAATCACGACGCTTCCCCAGTCCGGCTGCCCCGTAACCGGGCAATTGGAGCGAAGCAGATGACTATAAAGCGACTCCTTCACAAGCTGACCAGGTAAGGCTTTTAATAAATCTGGTCTAGGCACATCGTAGTGCTGTACCTCAATATCCAGCTCATCAATACAGCTCCCGGGGGGCGTAACAAACCCTTCCCTGGCTACTAAATCTATTGGCTTTACCAAAACCCCAACGAGGTCTCCTGCTGCCTGAGACAAATCCCTTGTCAAAACCTCAGTGAGCGCCTCAGGACCTTCGAATGTTGTCTGATTGAGTGAGTTCAGATACAGCTTGAATGATTTGGATTCGATGATATTTGGCGAGTTGGCCGGTATGGAGAACTCGGCAATAGCAGCGACAGGCTTACCTTTTGAGTTCAGCCAGGACAACTCATAACACGTCCATATATCCATACCGCAGTAAGGTAACGTTTCTCTTGTAAGCCCCAATTCGGTCCATTTAGGGCTACGCGGTATGGGATACAGCAACGAAGGCGTATAGATATCCACGTACTCGCTCGTTTTACCGAGCGGAGAATGATCGACAGTTTGCATAGAATTTCTCAAGAATCCGAGGCGCGCTATGTCAGATGTACTCTCGCCATAGCGTCCTCAATATATCAATGACGCATGCCGCGCCCGCTCGTCAGCAGACGAATGCAGCATATATAGAGAACAACGGCAGCAATCAGCATAAGACCAATCGCGACACCAATTTGGATGTCTGAAACGCCCAATATCCCATAGCGGAATGCATTGACCATATGCAGGATGGGATTAGCCATCGACATGCCCTGCCAGAACGGCGGTAGCAGATCGATCGAATAGAACACCCCACCAAGATAAGTCAATGGCGTCAGGATGAACGTGGGCACTATAGAGATATCGTCAAAGTTACGGGCATAGACCGCGTTTATGAAACCACCCAAGGAAAAAACGGCAGCAGTCAGGATGATCACAAGCAACGTGATTCCTAAATGATGCACCTGCACATGGGTAAAAAATAAAGAAAGAACCGTAACGATAGCCGCTACTGCCAGCCCTCTCAGGATACCGCCACACGCATAACCAATAAGAATGACATGAGGTGATACAGGCGAGACCAGCAACTCTTCAACAGAGCGTTGAAATTTACTACTGAAAAAGCTTGATACGACATTGCTATAGGAATTAGTAATAACGGACATCATGATCAAGCCCGGCACAATGTATTCCATATAGGAAAACCCACCCATGCCTCCTATTCGGCTACCGATCAGATTGCCAAAGATAACGAAGTAAAGGGCCATAGTGATCGCAGGAGGCAACAAGGTCTGCGGCCAAATACGCGTAAAGCGTCGCACCTCCCGATGGACAATCGTTTGCAAGGCAATAAGGTTGGCTTTTATTTCAGTTTTCATCTCGCCACCTTTGCCAAGTTCTTTTCTACCAACGACACGAACAGCTCCTCAAGCCTGTTAGCCTTGTTGCGCATACTGATGACGTCTATGCCTTGAGCATTCAACTGAGTGAACAGGCCATTGATTCCAACACTCTTGTCGACTTGCACTTCAAGCGAGTGACTGGTGATAAGCCTGACCGGATAATCTTGAAGAGAGGGCGCAACTGATAGCGCCTGCTTTACATCAAGAACGAATGTCTCGACATGTAGTTTCTGAAGAAGCTCACGCATGCTGGTGTTTTCCACAATGGTGCCATGGTCAATAATGGCAATGTTGCGGCACAGCTGTTCTGCTTCCTCCAGATAGTGCGTCGTCAGAATGATGCTGACACCCTGCTGATTGAGAGTGGTCAAAAAGCTCCACATCGAACGGCGCAATTCAATATCCACACCAGCAGTAGGCTCGTCCAGTATGAGCAACCTTGGCTTGTGAATGAGCGCCCTGGCGATCATCAAACGCCGTTTCATCCCCCCAGACAACATACGGGACGGGGTATCTCGTTTGTCCCAGAGCCCTAGCTGAGTCAGGTATTCCTCGGCACGCTCCTTGGCCTGCCTGGCAGGTATTCCGTAATAGCCTGCCTGCGTAACCAGAATGTCGAATGCCTTTTCAAACTGATTGAAGTTGAACTCTTGGGGCACAACCCCAAGACAGCGCTTGAGTCCTGCCGGATCACGATCCAGATCGTGCCCGAAGACCGAAACCTGACCACTGCTTTTATTCACCAGCGTGGACAGAATGCCTATCGTGGTAGATTTTCCTGCACCATTAGGTCCGAGAAGCGCAAAAAAATCGCCTTCGTTGACATCAAGGTCCAACCCCTTGAGCGCCTGGAAACCATTTCCGTAGGTTTTAGTGAGTTGCCGTATGGACAGAGCTTCGTTCATCTCGCTCACAAATTTCAGAAAATTAGAGGGGCTAAATGAGGGTGCAATACCCGATTTACAACCTTTGACGAATGTAAACCCACCTCATTCCAAATCGGGTGAGAAAAGACAGTCTGACCATCCGCCTTTATACTGCTCCACTGTATATGAATGGGACATACACATGGCCACTGACTATTTGGAACACAACATGGCGCTTTTGGCGCACCTGCGGACCATATTGGCCGCATTGGGTGAGTCAGAGCAGATTCCTGAAGATAACCACGGGCTATTCCTGGACCGCTTCGACGAGCTTTTGACTGAGCTGCCCAAACATCCGGAAGAAAACCATTATCTAGGGCAGGACCTGATCAGCCAGATTTTCCATCGCTATCCCCAGGTTGCCCATCTGGTACCCAGGGACCTACTGTGGTTCTTTGGGGGAGATTGTCTTCACTTCATGCCTGACGAGGAAATCGCCCGCTACCAGGCACTGGATGAGCGCCGCTTCGAAGCAGAGGCTGCTGGAGAGCCCTTTGACTGGAATCAAGAGAAGCAATTGATGCTGCTTCCAGACAACGGACAAACTCATTAGATAAAGCGATGAGGGTCACAAAGGCCCTCATCAAAAACAAGATGCACAAACAAAAACACCGCCAAGAAGGCGGTGTTTTTAATTTGGAGCGGGAAACGAGACTC